>NZ_AUTH01000006.1:0-12734 GCF_000497975.1 Pseudoalteromonas sp. TB41
CTTATATGGACTCCCCGTTTTTTGTCAACGAAGTATTTATTAAATAAAGATTAGATGCTGGCTTATATACGGACTCTATTTGGGGAGCTACCCCTGGTCACTTTAATGTATTCGCCCCTTTATGACTTTTCTCGGTGGCGGTATTTTATACCTAGGCACGGAACAGTCTCTTAAAGGTCAGTCTTACCCTGATTTTAAACGCTCTTTGTTGACAAAAATTTAAGCCGTTAATAACGTTGGCTGATAACATTCGTTTTTCTTTAGCATTGCAAATGCGGTTCTGATTGTTTTATTAGCCAATGCTATCGCTGCCACTTTTTTACCACGCCTTGCAATTAACTTTTTAAGCCATTCGTCTTTTTCTGTACGGCTCGCTCTTTTTACAACATGTGTGACAACAGCTAGTGCACCTTGATATAACGTGCTACGTAACTTTTTATTTGCCGATGTTCTTGAAATTGAGCCAATTCTTTCTTTGCCACCAGAGCTATGCTGAACTGGCGTTAAACCAGCGCAGGCTGATGCTTCCCGCCCATTTTTAAAGTGTTCTATACAACTAAAGTAAACTTTCAACATCATTGAACCTACAGGCCCAACACCTTCCAGTTTTTGAAGTCGCTCGCATACCTCATCATTTTTGATTTCTTCTTCAATGAGCTTTTCTAGCTCTCTAATTTCTTTCATAACACTTTTGAATTGTTCATTCATTATTTTTAGAGACGCTCTAAATGCCATAGGTACATCTAAATTTGTATCTTCGAGCAGACTTTCCACTGCATCAATCAACTTATTATCTGATTTAGCTATTGGGATACCAAGTTCCAACAAGCAACCTCGTTGCAGATTCCCCAAGGCTACTTTTTGCTTTACAAAGTGCTCTCTCATTGCTGACATGGCTTGTAAGCACTGCTCATTTATGCTTAATAATCTACTCGGTTTAACTGTTGGTTGTTGAGCTGCAATACCAATAGCTAAAGCATCATTCGCATCCGTTTTTTGGCCTTGTCTAAATGCTTTTACAACCCGTGCAGACATTGGCTTAACTGTATGGCCTGCCTCTTTCGCTTTTCTTGCCCAATAATGCGTGCCACCACATGACTCCATCGCCACTAATGACTGCTTTTCTGACGCCAATAATTGAAGTAGCTTTTGTCGCGATACTTCTTTGTTGTATATAACCTGTCGATCTTGACCTATTTTACAAACTTGATAATTATTTTTTGCTAAATCAATCGCAATAACGTTAAGATTCATCATGTATGGACTCCTTTAGTAAAAGTTTTGTCACTTATTACGTTACCCCTCGATGGGAGGGGAGTCCATACATCTCGGTGGTCATTTAGTGTCTGGCCATGTAGATGGTATTGCCACTATCACAGCGATTAATGCCAATGCGCGAGCAACAGAATATTGGTTAGCCACCGATGAAAATTTAATGAAATACATTCCTTACAAAGGGTCGGTTTGTATTGATGGTATTAGCCTGACGGTTAATGCGGTTGAAGGTAATAAATTTAAACTGACTATTGTGCCGCATACCAGCGGGCAAACGACCATAGCTGACTTTAAAGTTGGCACCCAAGTTAATTTAGAGGTCGACCAAATAGCACGTTATTTAGAGCGCCTAGTTAGAGGGGCTGAGCAGCCTACGGGTTCAGATATTTCGATGAGCTTACTCGCTAAAGCGGGCTTTATAAAATAACGACATTGACAACTTATACGAGCAACTTATGAATTTAAACAGCGCACAAGAAATAATTGATGACATTAAAGCCGGTAAAATGGTTATTTTAATGGATGATGAAGACAGAGAAAATGAAGGCGATTTAATTATTGCTGCTGAACACATTAGTGCAGAAGCGATTAACTTTATGGCGACTCATGGCCGTGGACTAATTTGTTTAACGATGACTCAAGAGCGTTGCTCGCAGCTTGATTTACCATTAATGGTAAAAAATAATGGTGCCGCATTCTCAACTAATTTCACTATGTCGATTGAAGCATCAAAAGGGGTTACCACAGGTATTTCTGCAGCGGATCGTGCCCGCACTGTTCAAGCTGCCATCGCGAAAGGCGCTGTGCCAAGCGATATTGTACAACCAGGTCATATTTTTCCTATTATGGCGCAACCAGGCGGCGTGTTAACACGTGCAGGGCATACAGAAGCAGGGTGTGACTTAGCGCGTTTAGCAGGGCTTGAGCCATCATCAGTGATTGTAGAAATCCTAAATGAAGATGGCACCATGGCGCGTCGTCCTGATTTAGAAGTATTTGCTAAGCAACATGATATTAAAATTGGCACCATTGCTGATTTAATCGAGTACCGCAACCTAAACGAAACCACAATTGAGCAAGTTGCAAAATGTAAATTGCCAACTGAACATGGTGAGTTTGACTTAGTGACATACAAAGACACCATTGATGGGCAGTTACACTATGCATTGCTTAAAGGTGAAATAAAACAACAAGAACCGACCTTAGTACGTGTGCATTTACAAAGTACCTTTAACGATATTTTACTCTCTGATCGCAATGCTGACCGTAGTTGGGGTTTATCGCAAGCAATGGCTTATATTGCTGAGCATAATGGCGCCTTAGTTATTTTAGGTAAGCAAGAAAGCACTGAAGAGTTAGAAGCCACAGTAAAAGCGTTTGCCGCAGCTGATGCGGGTGAAAATGTGACGCCACGTAAATTTCAAGGTACTTCGCGCACCGTCGGTGTGGGTTCGCAAATTCTGGCTGATTTAGGTATTCAAAAAATGCGTTTGATGAGTTTACCTAAAAAATACCATGCATTATCAGGGTTCCATTTAGAAGTGGTTGACTACGTAGAGCCACAATAATTACGCGCTAGGTTATTATTTTATTTATGTGGTATAATGCGCATCAATTTTTGCGCAACCGAAATCGCTTAAACTTATTTTTAGGGTTATCAAATGAAAATTATTGAAGGTAATAAATACGCTCCAGGCAAAAAGTTTGCCATTGTCATTTCTCGTTTTAATGACTTTATTGGTAGTAGCTTGCTTGCAGGTGCTGTTGATGAGCTAAAACGTACTGGTGGAGTATCAGAAGACGATATTACCGTGATTTACGTACCCGGTGCGGTTGAATTACCTTTAGCAGCGAAACGCGTTGCAGCAAAAAAAGAATATGATGCAATTATCGCCTTAGGTGTAGTGATCAGAGGGGGCACGCCTCACTTTGATCTCGTCGCTGGCGAGTCAAATAAAGGGCTTGCACAAGTATCGCTTGAGTATGATATCCCGGTTGCATTTGGCGTATTAACCACTGAAAGCATTGAGCAAGCAATTGAGCGCGCAGGTACCAAAATGGGTAACAAAGGCGGCGAAGCTGCTTTAGGTGCGCTTGAAATGGTTAATGTGTTAGATAAAATTTAAGTTTAAGGAATTTTTGTGAAACCAGCAGCAAGACGTAAAGCACGTATCTTAGCACTTCAAGCCGTGTATTCATGGCAATTAAGCGGCAATGCAATTGCCGATATCGAACAACAAATGTTGATCGAAAACGATGTGACTAAAATTGATGTTGAATATTTTAAAGATTTAGCGCGTGGAGTTGCCGTAAATCATAAGCAACTAGACGAAGCTGTATCGCCTCATTTAACTCGTCCATTTGATGAATTAGACGAAGTTGAACGTGCAATCTTACGTTTAAGCAGCTACGAGCTTAAATTTCGTGAAGATGTTCCTTACAAAGTGGCTATCAATGAAAGCATTGAATTAGCGAAAATGTTTGGCGCTGAAGATAGCCATAAATTTGTAAACGGTGTACTTGATAAAGCTGTAAAACAGTTACGCAAGTCATAACAACTTAAGCTGCATATTAATTTCAGTGAGTTGTTATAAATAACCGTTAAAAAGGAGAGCCGGCATAGGTCGGCTTTTTTGTGTATGAAGGAATTTGAATTAATTAATCACTACTTTAAAGGTCGCGGTATCACTCGTCGCGATGTTAATTTAGGGATTGGAGATGACTGTGCGCTTGTCACAGTACCAGCAAACTGTCAGCTTGCTGTAACAACAGATACCTTAGTTGCTGGGGTGCATTTTTTTCATGATATCTCTCCTCGCGCATTAGGGCATCGAGCTCTGGCAGTAAATTTAAGTGATTTAGCTGCCATGGGTGCAGAGCCTACATGGGTATCGGTTGCACTCACGTTGCCAAGTATCGATCCACAATGGATTGCAGAACTGACTGACGGCATGCATGAAATTGCTGAGTACTTTAATGTACAAATTATTGGTGGCGATACGACTCAAGGCCCACTCAGTATTACTATTTGTGCAAAAGGCACGGTTCCTGAAGGTAAAGCACTGCGTCGAAGTGGCGCAAAAGTGGGCGACTGGATTTTTGTAACCGGACCGCTAGGTGATGCTGGTTTGGCTATTGAGTCAAAAAAACAAGGTTTGCCAGTTGCACCTGAACATTTAAAGCATATTAATAAATGTTTAAACTTTCCAACGCCACGCGTGGCCGCCGGACAAGCTTTGCGTGGCTTAGCGTCATCAGCTATTGATATTTCAGACGGTTTACTTGCTGATTTAGGGCACATTTTGGATTTGTCACAGGTCAGTGCAACAATCAATATTGAAAATGTACCTACTTCTGATGCGATGCAAGCGAGTCTTGATTTTGAGCAACAGCTTCCTTTTATACTCAACTATGGCGATGACTATGAACTACTTTACACTGTCCCAGACAGTAATAAGAGTATGCTCGATATTAAGTTGCGCCAATACGGTGTAGAAGCAACCTGTATCGGCCAAATCAAAAGTGGTGACGGGAATATAGAATTATTACACCAAGGTGAAAAGTTTGTTTTTGAGCACAAAGGCTTTGAGCACTTTTCCAAGGAGCAGGTTTGAATAAAAACCGATTATTTAATTTAAAACGCCCACATCAATTTTTTGGTTTGGGTTTTGGTACAGGGCTTGCGCCTAAAGCCCCTGGTACATTTGGTACTTTAGCGGCGTTACCATTTATTTTTATTACCATGCATTTTCCGTTATGGTTACAAATTGTATTTGCGGTGGTGATCAGTATATTTGGTATTTGGGCATGTGGAAAAACAGCTGATGACCTTCAAGTTCATGATCATCCAGCTATTGTTTGGGATGAAGTCGCTGGTTACTATATAACGATGATTGGTGCAGCACTGAATTGGCAAACATTATTAGTGGGCTTTTTACTATTTCGCTTTTTTGATATAGCAAAGCCAGGGCCGATTCGTATACTTGATAAACGTGCTCATGGTGGGTTTGGTATTATGGCCGATGATGTACTTGCAGGTATTTTTTCGCTTATTTGTTTGCAAGCATTGATAAAAGTAGGTTTACTACCCTTTTAATTTATTATTTGTTTAACTAGGTGGCAGCACTATGATGCGATTTTTATTGGTTTGTGTACTCTTGATGTGTGCCATGCCAAGTACGGCTTCAATTACTGATTACGTAGTTAAACAATGGAACATTAAAGACGGACTTCCCTCACAATCCCTCAAAAGTGTGGTGCAAGATAACCAAGGCTATATGTGGCTTGGTACGCAATTCGGATTAAGCCGATTTGATGGTAACACTTTTACTAATTACAACACTCAAAATAGTCTGTTTTTACCCAGCAATGGCATCAATAAATTACTGATTGATGGCCAAGGACTATTATGGATAGGCACGAAAAACGGCCTCGTTGTTATAGACCCAGAAAAGCTAACCGCACAAGAGTTTAATATTAAAGGCCCTGTTAGAGATATTCTTGAAGACTCTAAAGGCAGTATTTGGATAGCAGCTAATGGGCTTTATTACATAGACAGAGGCCAGATAGAGCTGCGCGACCAGCTAAACAATCCGAGCCCTATCGTAAATGCCACTGCGATCACCCAAATAGTAGGGTCAGTCAGTAAAATGGCGCTCTCACCAGAGGGAATTTGGCTGGTTAACGATCGTAATTTATTGCGCTTGACGCAAAGCGCGTCTGATTTTTCTAAATTGCGCTTAGAGCTTACCGCTAAAGTGGCCTTGCCTGATCGTTTAGCACAAACAATTGTTCACGACTTATCCTTTTTAAATGGCAATTTATATCTTGCTTCTGAGCTAGGCGCTTACTTTTTAGATTTAGATGATGAGCTACGCCCATTTCCGCTGCCTAACGCTAACAACTCAGCCGTTTATAAGTTTATGAGTGATGGCAATGGTGGCTTGTGGGTATCGACTTATGGGCGCTTATTGTTCAGAGGGAAGTCGGATGATTGGCAATGGGTTGAGCCCAGTCAATTAGATCAAAGTATTTGGTTTGCCGATATATTTAGAGATGATGAAAATAATATATGGTTAGCGAGTTTTAGTGAGGGACTTTGGCTTGCTCACGAAGGGCGAATAGAGCGCCATTCAGCCATTTCTAAAATGACCGAAGCGGTTATGGCCATTAGTAAATCACCAGATGGTAAGTTATGGATTGCCAACAAAAGCGGCGTAGGCTATTTCGATGCCGATAAAACGTTTATCAATGTCATCAACAGTGCCAAGTATGGTAATGCCTCAGTACATGACTTACAGTTTGACGGCAATCGTCTTTATGTTGCCACTGGTAGAGGTTTGTTTTTCTACGAGTCGAATACCTTATATAGTTTCCCTGCCCGTGCGCTAAGTGATAATCCTGTATTTGCTATTAGTACGTCGACTAAAGGCGGCTTTTGGGTGGGCACTGGGCGAGGCTTATATCGTTTAAATTACAACGGGTTAAACCCTTTTGCGTACAATGCTTTTTTAGGCAGTAAGTTTGTAACCTATGTTTTAGATAAACCAAATTTTGGGGTGATTGGTACCAGTAAAGGGGCGTATTACTTTACTGAACGCGGGATAGAAAAAATAGGCGACCAAACCACTTTGGAAAGTGCGTACGTTACTAGCATTTTACACATTAAAGGCGTGGGGATTTTAATTGGCTCGCTTAACGATGGTTTGTTTTATCGCAGTGGACAAGGGCAGTGGCAGCAATTAGATGCCGCCAATGGGCTGCCATATGGTTCTATATTTAGTCTTGAGTACGATGATACTACAAAACGCATTTGGGTAAGCACCATGAAAGGGGTTTATCGCATGCCAGTTGAGCAATTCAAAGCCAACATTGAAAGCCTAAAAGTGGAGGAAGTGATCTCTTCATTTGATCGACAGCTCGATGGTAAAGCAAGTCAATGCTGTAATGGTTTAGGCCATGATGCGGTGGTTGATATGGATAATTCAATTTGGTATCCCAGCTTGCAAGGCGTTGTAGAAATTCCTAAAGACGTAGAATTATTTGGGCTGCGTTCACTTAAACCAACTATAGAAACTTTAACCACGCCATCACGAAAACTTGCTGCGGCTGCGTTAGGTAAAAAGCCAGTACTTAAAACTGACGAGCGTGATGTAACGCTTACCTATACCGCTATCGATTATTATGCACCTGCAAGTATAGAGTTTAGGTATAAACTCAATGGACTTGATAATGATTGGCGCTATGCAAATACCCGCCGAGAAGCAATTTACACTAACTTACCAGCAGGTATGTTTTTATTTGAATTAGAGACAAAACGTCAAGGTGAAGATTGGGGCAAAGCGCAATCGGCCGAATACGCTTTTGTGGTGCCTGAACGATTTGGTGAAACTATATATTTTAGATTACTGATCACCAGTGGTTTTGTGTTGCTCTTTTATTTGGTGTTTTGGGTATTTAAAGTTCAAGAGCGACGTAAGCAGCAGGTTCTTGAGGGGCTTATTACTGAGCGAACCCTTGAGCTTCGCCAAGCAAACGATAAATTAAACCAAGTAAACTCTCAGCTTAAACTTGTTAGTCACTCTGATGAGCTAACAGGGCTGAGAAGTCGCCGTTTTTTGTTTGATCAACTACCAAAAGATATTGAGCATTTTCAGCGTAACTCGCAGTCATTGCAGGCTCAAGGTAAATCGTTGGTGTTGTTAATTATTAATTTAGATAACTTTAGCCGCATTAACGATGCCTATGGTCCTATTGCTGGAGATAGCTGTTTACAACAAGTAGCGGCATTACTTAACTCGCGTACTCAAGGTTCTGATTATGTTGCCCGTTGGAGTGGTGATGAGTTCTTACTGTTATTGCGCGATTTTAAATGTAATTTAATCGACAGCTATGTATCTGAATTATGCCAAGCAATTGCAGATTATTCGTTTCAGCTTCCTAACGGTGAAACAACCAATATAACAGCGTCAGTCGGGTGGTCGTTCTATCCGTTACCTCTCTTAGGTGGGCAAGTTATTAGCTGGGAAACATCAATTAATCTAGCTGACATAGCATTACATCAAGTTAAAAAACGCGGCGGCGATGGCGTCGCTAATATTACCTTTGACGAGCAATTAGATGCATTTGAGTTTGAGCAAAACCCCAATGTTGAACAGCAAATTGGTTTGTTACAAAGCAATGGTCTAGCCGATATTAAGGTATGGATGCGCTAGAGGTTATAGATGAGCAATAAAAAAGGAGCCAATGGCTCCTTTTTTATTAAACACGATAAGTGTTAGCTCATAAATGATTTAATTGAAGTTAAAATACCGTGTTCACCTAACCCCATTTCATCGTGCATTTGCTGTTGTGTGCCATGTTTAATGAATTCATCAGGAATACCTAAGTTAAGCACTTTTACATCGGCTTTAATGCTCGTTAAATATTCATTAACTGCAGAGCCTGCACCGCCCGCAATCGCGTTATCTTCAAGGGTTACAATAATATCGTGATCATTAATCAGCTCATTAATTAATGCCGTATCAAGTGGCTTAATAAATCGCATGTTTACTAGAGTGGCATTGAGCTCATCAGTGGCAAGTTGTGCGTTTTCAAGCAAGGTACCAAATGACAATATAGCCACTTTAGTACCTTTTTTAATTACATTCGCTTTACCCATTTCAAGTTGTTGCATAGTGCTTTGAATGTCTGCTGAGCCTGCACTACCACGCGGGTAACGAACAGCAACAGGACAATTAGCTTGATAGCCTGTATAAAGCATATGACGGCATTCGTTAGTATCACTTGGGGCCATAATGACCATATTAGGTATACAGCGCGTAAAGCTTAAGTCGTAGGCGCCTTGATGGGTTTCACCATCGGCTCCAACAATACCGGCGCGGTCTATAGCAAATAATACCGGTAGGTTTTGCAGTGCAACGTCGTGAATTAGTTGATCGTACGCGCGTTGTAAAAAGCTAGAATAGATAGCCACAACGGGCTTTAAGCCCTCACAAGCAAAACCTGCAGCAAGAGTAACAGCGTGTTGTTCTGCTATTGCTACGTCAAAGTATTGTTCTGGATACTCTTTAGAAAAACGTACCATGCCTGAACCTTCACGCATAGCTGGCGTGATTGCCATGAGCTTACTGTCTTGCTCGGCCATGTCACAAAGCCAATCACCAAACACATTTGAGAAAGTCGCCGCACCTGGCTTAGATTTTGGTAAGCTTGATGTTGCAGGATCAAATTTTGGTACGCCATGATAACCAATCGGATCGGCTTCGGCAGGCTTGTAACCTTTGCCTTTCTGGGTTTTTATATGTAAAAGCTGTGGGCCTTTTAAGTTACGCATATTGCGCAGCGTATCAACCAACATATTCACATCATGTCCATCAATTGGGCCAATGTAATTTAGACCTAATTCTTCAAAAAAAGTACCCGGGATCATCATCCCTTTAATGTGTTCTTCCATACGGCTGGCAAGCTCTTTTACCGGCGGTACACCAGAGAGCAGCTTTTTACTGCCTTCGCGGATGTTGGTATAAAAGCTACCTGATAAAATACGCGCAAAATGATTGGTTAACGCACCGACATTTTCAGATATCGACATTTCGTTATCGTTCAAAATGATCAGCATGTCTGATTTAACATCGCCAAGGTGGTTCATTGCTTCAAAGGCCATACCAGCAGTAATTGCGCCATCGCCTATTACCGCGACTGTTTTACGCCCTTTGCCTTCTTTTTGTGCAGCAATAGACATACCTAACGCCGCAGAAATTGAGGTACTTGAATGGCCAACACTAAAGGTGTCGTATTCACTTTCATCTCTAAAAGGGAAAGGATGCAATCCGTCTTTTTGGCGAATGGTATGCATTTGATCACGACGGCCAGTCAGTATTTTATGCGGATAAGCTTGATGACCCACATCCCAGACCAAGCGGTCATCGGGTGTGTTGTATACATAATGTAGTGCAACGGTAAGTTCTACGGTTCCTAAACCAGACGCTAAATGGCCGCTACTTTGCGATACCGAATTGAGTAAATAGTCACGCAATTCATGGCTAAATGCAGGAAGCTTATCTTGTGCTAAGTCTCGCAAGTGGGCTGGTTCGTTCACCAAATCAAGTAATGGATACTTGCTGCTATCAAGTGTCATGGTTTTTTATATATCCTTCGCTAATATTAACCCTCCTCAAAACAAACGAGGTTTAAAAGGCGACTTAATATTCAGTAATAATTTTATACTAAGAGTTAATACGTTTTAGCTGTATTTAATGGTCACGTTCAATTAAATAGTTAGCCAATGCCGCTAAATCTGTTGTGTCTGCGTCAATGTTAGCTAATGCCTCATGGGCTTGTTGTATTAAATTTTGTGCTTTTTGCTTAGCGCCTAGCATACCTAATAAAGCGGGGTATGTCGCTTTATTCGCTGCAATATCTGACCCTTGTGGCTTGCCTAAAGTAAGCGTATCGCCCTCAACATCTAAAATATCGTCATGAACTTGAAATGCAAGCCCTATAGCGTATCCAAAAGTTGATAAGTTATCTAAAGTTTGTTGGCTTGTATTAGGGGCGCACAGTGCGCCAAGAGTAATCGCACAATTTATTAGCGCACCGGTTTTAAGTTTATGAATGCGTTCTAACTCATCAACAGTAATAACCTTATCGGTTGCTGCAATATCGCGGCCTTGTCCGGCAACCATACCTTGTAACCCCGATGCATGCGCTAGTGCTGCGATCATTTTTAATTGTGCTTCAGTCGAACATTTAAATGTGTGCTTAGCAATAAGTTCAAATGCTAAAGTTTGCAGTGCATCTCCAGCTAAAATCGCTTGTGCTTCACCGTATACAATATGACATGTAGGGCGACCACGGCGTAAATCATCATCATCCATAGCAGGTAAGTCGTCATGCACTAATGAATAACTATGAATACATTCAATGGCTGCGGCAAGTACATCTAAATCACGCTTGTCAGCACCGAGTATTTTACCTGTGGTGTACACTAAAAACGGGCGCAGTCTTTTACCACCATTCATTACACTGTAATGTGTGGCTTCTTTTATAGTATTGTCGCTTTCAAGAGGTTGTTCAAAATAAAGGTTGAGCGTATTAGCTACATCATCTTGAGCGAGTTTTATTTGTTCTTTTATGCTCACGATTATTCCATATCGTTATCAAACTGAGTAAGCGGTGCTTTTTCGTCATTACCCATTAATATCGACACCTTTTGCTCAGCTTGTTGAAGTTTGCCTGAAGATGCGCTCGCAAGTGCAATACCTCGCTCAAATTGCTTTAAAGACTGTTCAAGCGATAAATCACCTTGTTCCATTTCACTGACAATTGTTGTTAACTCTTCTAGTGCTTGTTCGAAACTTAAATTTTCAGGTTTTTTAGTCGCCATCTTTATTTTCAACTTACATAATAAATTTAGACGCCAATTTTAGGGGGAATGCTAAACTAGGTCAAAGAATGATATTGTTTTTTGATAGATAAATGCTGTTGATTGGGTTTTATTGCGTTTCAACGTTATTTTTTAAAATTATTAATTTTGATTAATTAGATTGATTACCTATGTTGATCTAAAATATAACTAGGGCGTGTTGATCTTTGTGGTATGAAAAACAAACAGCATGAAGATAAGGTATAATTGAATTCGCCAGAAAACTTTACACCGAACCTACATGCCAAGATTAATGCTAACAGACGGGACATGGAATGTCTTATCAAAAGTAATGTACTTAAGTGGTCGAATTTATAATAAGCCCGACCATAGAAAAACGCTCGAAGGCATACTGTATAAGATGCGCACAGGTATTCCATGGCGAGATTTACCTTCTGATTTTGGCCGTTGGAGTGCTATCTACAGACGGTTTAATTTATGGTCCAAAAAAGGGATTTTGAATGAACTGTTTCGCGCATTATCTCGTGATGCGGACATGGATTGGGTCTTCATTGATGGCAGTATTGTCAGGGCTCATCAACATAGTTGCGGTGCAAGAACTGCTGACAATGAATCAATTGGAAAGAGCCGAGGTGGAAATTCTACGAAAATTCATCTTGCAGTCGATAGCGGAGGGTTGCCTGTTTATTATGAATTATCCTGTGGAAATACGCATGATATCGTCCATGCAGAGTCACTCGTAGCTAATTGCCCAACAAGTAATATGGTTGTCGCAGATAAAGGCTACGACAGTGAAAAACTGAGAGCGTTTGTTCGTGATAATAACGCTACACCCGTTATTCCACGTAAGGGCAACAGTTTAGTAGGCAATGAAGATATTGACTGGTGCATGTATAAATATCGGCACTTGGTTGAGAATGCATTTGGCCGTATTAAGCAATATAGAGGGATAGCCACGCGGTATGAAAAGCTTGAACGAAATTATCATTCAATGCTCGCTTTAGCATTTACTATGATGTGGCTACCAATGTGGGCTGATTGATATATGTACTACAAAGATCAACAGCCCCTA
>NZ_AUTH01000007.1:0-191640 GCF_000497975.1 Pseudoalteromonas sp. TB41
CTTATATGGACTCCCCGTTTTTTGTCAACGAAGTATTTATTAAATAAAGATTAGATGCTGGCTTATATACGGACTCTATTTGGGGAGCTACCCCTGGTCACTTTAATGTATTCGCCCCTTTATGACTTTTCTCGGTGGCGGTATTTTATACCTAGGCACGGAACAGTCTCTTAAAGGTCAGTCTTACCCTGATTTTAAACGCTCTTTGTTGACAAAAATTTAAGCCGTTAATAACGTTGGCTGATAACATTCGTTTTTCTTTAGCATTGCAAATGCGGTTCTGATTGTTTTATTAGCCAATGCTATCGCTGCCACTTTTTTACCACGCCTTGCAATTAACTTTTTAAGCCATTCGTCTTTTTCTGTACGGCTCGCTCTTTTTACAACATGTGTGACAACAGCTAGTGCACCTTGATATAACGTGCTACGTAACTTTTTATTTGCCGATGTTCTTGAAATTGAGCCAATTCTTTCTTTGCCACCAGAGCTATGCTGAACTGGCGTTAAACCAGCGCAGGCTGATGCTTCCCGCCCATTTTTAAAGTGTTCTATACAACTAAAGTAAACTTTCAACATCATTGAACCTACAGGCCCAACACCTTCCAGTTTTTGAAGTCGCTCGCATACCTCATCATTTTTGATTTCTTCTTCAATGAGCTTTTCTAGCTCTCTAATTTCTTTCATAACACTTTTGAATTGTTCATTCATTATTTTTAGAGACGCTCTAAATGCCATAGGTACATCTAAATTTGTATCTTCGAGCAGACTTTCCACTGCATCAATCAACTTATTATCTGATTTAGCTATTGGGATACCAAGTTCCAACAAGCAACCTCGTTGCAGATTCCCCAAGGCTACTTTTTGCTTTACAAAGTGCTCTCTCATTGCTGACATGGCTTGTAAGCACTGCTCATTTATGCTTAATAATCTACTCGGTTTAACTGTTGGTTGTTGAGCTGCAATACCAATAGCTAAAGCATCATTCGCATCCGTTTTTTGGCCTTGTCTAAATGCTTTTACAACCCGTGCAGACATTGGCTTAACTGTATGGCCTGCCTCTTTCGCTTTTCTTGCCCAATAATGCGTGCCACCACATGACTCCATCGCCACTAATGACTGCTTTTCTGACGCCAATAATTGAAGTAGCTTTTGTCGCGATACTTCTTTGTTGTATATAACCTGTCGATCTTGACCTATTTTACAAACTTGATAATTATTTTTTGCTAAATCAATCGCAATAACGTTAAGATTCATCATGTATGGACTCCTTTAGTAAAAGTTTTGTCACTTATTACGTTACCCCTCGATGGGAGGGGAGTCCATACATCTCGGTGGTAAATACTTATTTAGGCTTAACTCTGACGCGATATAAAATCGCTGCTACTAAAGATACTTACTGCTAAAAACAGTTTTTTCACCACAGAGAATCCCGAGGCGCTTTGCGCTACACAGAGGTGGATTGATATCTTTTAAGCATTTCTCTGTGAACTCTGTGTCCTCGGTGGTAAATGCTTATTTAGGCTTAACTCTGACGCGATATAAAGTCGCTGCTACGAAAGACATTTACTGCTAAAAACAGTTTTTTCACCACAGAGAATCCCGAGGCGCTTTGCGCTGCACAGAGATGGATTCATATCTTTTAAGTATTTCTCTGTTAACTCTGTGTTCTCGGTGGTAAATACTTATTTAGGCTTAACTCTGACGCGATATAAAATCGCTGCTACTAAAGATACTTACTGCTAAAAACAAATTAGCTCCTCCCGTAACCCGAACCTCGTAGCTCGTAGCCCGCAGCCCAAACCTCGTAGCCCGTAGCCCGTACCCTAAGTTAAATTAATCGCCGAAAATGTTTAAACAAAAAAAGGCGCTTCCGATTAAGGTGAGCGCCTTTTTGTTATTTTAACTGCTTCTTATTTTACGATTTTCATTTCGTCTAATAAGTTTTGGGCGTTATCTACTTTATCCATAACCCACAGCATGTAGCGTGAATCTACATGGATTGAGCGATTTAGATCTGGGTTGTAATCCCAATCACCAATAATGCTTTCGTACACACCGTCAAACAGTAAACCCACCAGCTCAGCTTTACCATTTAGTGTTGGTGAACCTGAGTTACCGCCAGTTGTATCTACGTTTGATAAAAAGTTAACCGGTACGGTATTCATGCCACCTGTGTAATCACCATAAAGCTTCGCTTTAATTTGCTCTTGCAGCTTTTTAGGCGCATTAAATGGGTCAACATCGGTGTTTTTAGCAAGCAACCCTTCAAGTGAGGTAAACGGCGTGGCCACTAAACCATCTTGCGGAGAATAACCGCCTACCGTGCCGTAAGTTACACGTAATGTGCTGTTTGCATCGGCGTAAACCGGTTTGTTTTGCGCTTTGTTAAAGGCAATAATTGCACTCATTAACTCTGGGCGAGCAGCTTGTAACTTACCAGCCAAGGCTTTTGACTTATCTTCTTCGGCTTTCATCACAGCAAATATAGCTTTTGCATATTGCATAAACGGGTCTTGGCTTTGGTTAAGCTGACTTAGTGTTTGTTCAAATAATGAATTACGTACAATTTCATTATCTAGTCTTGATTTAGCGTACATTTCATCTAGCAATGCACTTTGTTTTGCTTTATCAAAGCCGTTTTCTAAAGCAAAAGCTTTATCAATTTCACTAAAACGCTCTGCTTTAGGTAATGCTGCATATTGCTCTAAAAAGTGCAGTAATATGGCTTTATCTACGTTTGCGTCAAAGCGGCGTGACATACGCTCTAAACCCGATTTAATACGTGGTAAATCACGTTCTTGATAACCCGATTCACGCTCGCTATTTGGCTTTTGTTTTTCATAAGCTAAACGGTATAAACGACGTGCCGTGCTGATCATTTGTGAACGGTGAACATAGCCTACCATACGGTCGCGCTCACTGTGCTCTTGCGATTGTGCAACAAGTGCTGATAACTCATTAAGTACGTTACCGTAGCGCTGTTTACGTTCGCTATCGCTGTTTATCCAGCTTGTAAGTTCTTGTTCAAACTGCTTTTTACGCTCAAACATGGTGCCTTTTTTAAAGCTTTCGATCATCGAGCCATAGTTTTTAATGTAGTTGTTATAACCAGCTATGGTGCTTTCGTAAGCAATACGCGCTTTACTGCCATCTTCTGAGTTTTCTTCAATTAATGACACGTATTTAGTATTGTGCATGCGCGCTTTAGGGTAGCTGTCGTTAAATACATAATCGACCTCTGCCGCAATACGGTAACGATTGGTTCGTCCTGGATAGCCAGTAACCATGACAAAATCACCCTCTTGCACGCCTTTAGCACTTACACTTAAGTAAGACTCAGGCACGTACGGTACGTTGTCTTCGCTGTATTCTGCTGGTTTGCCGTCTTTACCTACATAGGCGCGGTAAAAACCAAAATCGCCTGTGTGACGCGGCCACATCCAGTTATCGATATCGCCACCGTATTTACCTACGCCCATAGCAGGTGCATACGCTAAACGTACATCTTTAATTTCCAGCGATTTAATAAGGTAAAACTCTAAACCACCATGAAACGAATATACATTACAACGGTAGCTAGCATCAGCTTCACACTCTGCAACGAGGGCTTTTTGATTTTTTTCTAACGCATCGTAGCGTGCTTTTGCACTTAGCTCGTTAGTGCCGCTAATTACTTTATCAGTCACGTTGGTCACTGTTTCTGTAACGTACACACGTGAACCTGGCGCAGCAGGTAAATCTTCAGCCGGTGTTTTTGCTAAAAAGCCGTTTTCAAGTATGTTGTTTTCAGGCGTTGAATTATATTGCACTGAGCCATAAATACAGTGATGGTTAGTAACAACTAAGCCCTTTGGCGAAACAAACGAGGCTGTACATCCGCCTAAGCTAATAACCGCATTCATTGGAAATTCGGTTAATTTTGAAATTGAATCAACACTGATTTCAAGGCCTTTGGCTTTTAAAATTGATTCCAGCTCTGGTAGCTGATGAGGTTGCCACATACCTTCATCGGCATTGGCCGCAGAAGAAAGTGCCAGTGAACAGGTTGCTACCAAAGTGGCAACAAGAGGTTTTAAACGCATTATAGAATCCCTTTTATTATTGAACCTGCAGATTACTCATTAAGTATGAGTAAGGTCAACTACGCTGAGATAAATTGTTACAATATAGCGCCCAATAAACAAAAAAGGAGCTAAGCTCCTTTTTAAACAAAATGATAAACGATGTTAGTCGTCTTTTTTCACATCATTTGGATGCGCTACACCCATCCATGCTTTAAATAATGCTTTTTGCTCATCAGTGGCATTTTTATTCGCAACCACTTTTTTAGGTTTGTCGAAATCTTCAGACAACACAAGCTCAGTCGACATTAATGCATCACGACGAATAAAATCAACAGTGACTTTATCGCCTGCTTTAAAGGTCTCTAGGCTGGCTGTTAAGTCTTTACCTATATGCTTTTTATTAATAGCGACGAGTTTATCGTCGGTGGTTAAGCCGCCTTGCCATGCTGCACCATCGCGGCGTACATGGGTAAGCGTAAGTAACTCGCCAGTATTTTTAGTAAATGCATCTAAGCTTGGTGTGGCCTTGGCTTTTTCTGGTAATTCAAAGCTTAAACCTACTTTTGCTAGCAGTGCATCAAAATCAAGGTTGGCTGGTGAGCTAACATTTGCCTGCCACCACGCGCTGTAATCACGCCCTGATAGTTGTTTTAAAATAGCCAGTACGTCTTGCTCAGTAAACCCTGCCGGTAATTTATGCTGTTTATAAAGCGCTTTATGTACATCTCTGTAGCTAATTTTACCTTGGCTATTTTCAAGTAGGTCGATATCTAACGCCATCGACAATAATGAACCTTCAAGATAAATATTAGTGCTGTAGTTACGTGCGTGATCGCCGCCTTGGTTTATCCATTTATCAAAACTGGTTTCGCTGGCACTTTGCACTTCACGCCCCGGTGTTGTGAGGTGGCGGTTAATGGTTTTGCTTAATACTTTAAAAAACTCATCGTTAGTTTGAATACCCGAACGCACTAATAAATGATCTTCAAAATAGCTGGTAGAGCCCTCTGCTATCCATAGCAATTTTGAATAATTAATATTAGTGTAGTCATATGGCGCAAGCCCTTTAGGACGGTACGCTTTTACATTCCAGGTATGAATAAACTCATGAGCTGCAGTACTTATAAAACCTAAATAGTCTTCACGTTTAGCAAAGCGATCGCGTGGGCGCTGAATAATCGTTGAGTTTAAGTGCTCAGTTGCCCCGCTTGCGCCTGATGTAGCATGTACCATAAATACATAACGTTCATACGGGTAGTTGTCCCAAATTACATTGCCGGTAGCCACTAGCTTTTTCAAATCGGTTAGCATCAGTTCAATATCGTAATTGCCCTCACCCCATACCACCAGTTCGTACTCACGGCCATCAACTTCAAAAGTACGTAGCTCGTTAATACCGGTTTCGATTGGCGAATCAACTAATACATCGTAGTCACTGGCTTTAAAGCTGTGCTTATTTTTATAATTTTCCATGCCTGACACAGAGCGCCATGCTTTGGGGACGTTTAATTCAACCGTTACTGGCTCTTGGCGAAATGATTCGCTAAACATAAAAAAGCCTGATGCATCAATAAAGGCATGGCTGTCGTCAATATGGCGGGCGCGCTTACCTAGCTCATTGGCATACACTTGGTAATCTATATTTACTTCAGTGGGTTCATTTAAATGAACGCGCCATGTGCTGTGGTCAATCTTTTCCCACTTTAATGCATTACCTTCATCATCACTGGCTTTAAAGTAGCGAACGCCATTGGCAAGATTTAAAATTTCATAACGACCAGTGCGCCATGCTGGAAGTTTCACATCTAAGAAAGACTGCGCCGTTTTAGGAAATTCTACGTTCACATCACCTAAATGATGCTCTGGCTGAGAAATGTTTAAAGCGTAATTAACGTCGGCAAATACCGGTGCTGAACAGGCAGCTAAAATTGATAAGGCAAGTAGCTTTTTCATAAAGGCTCTTTTTTATATAACGTATTGTTGTGCCAAGGTTAACAAGACCCATTTTAAAAGTGAATTAAAAGCGATAAATACACTTATATTTAAGATCGTTCGTATTTTGTTGCTAAAAACATTAAGTTTTTGATCTCATACCTACTATTAATATGTTTTTGTTGTAAACTAAACCAATAAAGGTATTAAAATAATGGTGTGTAGGTGTCTAGGAGCTCCAATACGGTGGAACAAAAACTAAAACAAGCAATTGACAGTAGAAAAGTAATAGAAAGCGCTCGTAAACATCAAGTTGACACCCTTTCTAACTTTGCGGCTAAGTTATCTTTAAGCTGTAAAGGACTTGATATTGAGCTTGATAACCGCCTAGCAAAGTTCCGTAGCGCATTAAACAAAGGAATGGATTTTGAAGACTTCTCTCCTTTGGTAGATGATATTTTGGCCTTGCTAAAAAATCAGGAAGCGATTCAACTAGCGCATCAACGCGACCTGTTAACCAGCGTACAAAATGCAGGAAAACAGTTACAACAAACGAAAGGCCTGCCTGACGAAACCCGCAGAACGCTGCGTCATTTATTAGATAACCAACTTGACGATATACAATCGGTGCATGGGTTTATCCCAATATTAAACCAATTGATCACCTTTTATCATCAAGCTTTAATTGCTAAAAGCAATAATACCTTTGAACCACCCAATCTAAGTGTACTCACTGAAAAGCTGTTTAAATTAGTTAGTGAGCTTGTACTAGAAGAAGCCAACGAATCACTGTATTTAATAAAAAAACGCATTGCTAAAAATAAAGCCGTTGACCAGTTACTTGATGCCGCAATAGATGTGATTACTTTAATTGTTAAAAGTATTCACGTTGAACGTGAATCAGCGCAAAGCTTTTTAGCTTCATTAAACCAAACACTTGAGGAGCTGCATCGCTCATTGGTATCAACCAGTGAACACTCTGAATCAATGAATGTTGAATTTGACTCAATAAATCAACGTATTGGTGAAAAGCTAGAAAGTTTAAATACACAAACAAAAAATGCGACCTCAATCACAGCGTTAAAGCAGCTAGTTGAAAACGAGTTACGCTCACTCAGTGCAGATATTTTAGAAAAAGAGCAACTCGAACAAAAAGATCGCAGAATTTTAGTTGCCAGCTTTACGCAAATAAATGAAAGAATTAATAGCTTAGAAAACAAAGTCAGTAACTATAAAAAACGTTTAAATGAGCAACGGTTTAAAAGCTTACTCGACAGCCTGACAAAACTGCCTAATCGCGCGGCATTTGATGAGCGTTACAACCACGAAATTAATTTATTTAACGAACAACCGTCAGACATAACGCTAGTTGTTATAGACGTCGACCATTTTAAATCAATCAACGATCGATTTGGCCATACTGCGGGCGATATTACTTTACAAGTTATTGCCAAAGCGCTGCAAAAGTCGATTAGGCAATCAGACTTTATTGCACGCTATGGCGGCGAAGAGTTTGTGCTATTAATGCCACGCACTTCACTTGAAAACGCGACAGCACACCTCAATAAATTAAGACAGTCTATTAAAAAGATACCGTTTAAATTTAAAGACAAACAAATTGAAATTACTGTTTCGCTAGGCGCAACCCAATTTAAAGAGGGTGATACCCCTCTAAAAGCATTTGATAGAGCCGATCAAGCTTTATACGATGCTAAAAATTCAGGCCGGGATCGTCTGTGCATTAGTAAATAGTGTTATGCATTTCTACCTTTGAGTACAAGGCATAATTACGCAGTAAATTTACCCAAGAAGTATCAAGGAGAATGCCGATGCTAATACAGTTAAACCCAACAGGGGTATTAGATTTATTATCGCAGCTAGAAGTAGACCTACTAGAACAGTCATCAACAAGCGAACGCTACAGGTTATTCAGAAATTGTGTTTTAGCTGTGCTTAATGTAGGCAGCCATACCGATGTAAGTAACGATATATACGAAAAACATAAAGACTTTGATATTCGTTTAGTAAGCCGTGAACGCGGTATTAAAATTGAATTAGAGAACCCGCCGCAAACGGCCTTCGTTGACGGCCACATAGTCACCGGCATACATGAGCACATATTTTCGGTTATTCGCGATATCTTATTTATTTGCCAAAAGTATGAAAAAAATCTCCAAGAAACTAAAGCCATTACCCACATGGTTTTTGACATGCTTAGAAATGCCGACGCTCTTAAAGTAAATAGTGAACCTAACATGATTGTATGCTGGGGCGGCCACTCTATTAACGAAATAGAATATAAATACACTAAACAAGTAGGTTACGAATTAGGCTTACGCGGGTTAAATATTTGTACTGGCTGTGGGCCTGGTGCAATGAAAGGCCCGATGAAAGGCGCCACTATTGGTCATGCCAAACAACGTATAACTAACAACCGTTATTTAGGTTTAACTGAGCCCAGTATTATTGCAGCTGAGCCACCTAACCCAATTGTGAATGAACTGGTTATTTTACCCGATATTGAAAAGCGACTTGAGGCCTTTGTTCGCACCGCTCATGCCATTATTATTTTTCCTGGTGGTGCAGGCACAGCTGAAGAACTATTGTATTTATTAGGTATTTTGTTGCACCCTGAAAACGAAAAGCAATGTTTACCTGTTATTCTTACCGGTCCAAAACAAAGTGAAGCTTACTTTGAGGAGCTGTGTCAATTCATTCAAATGACTTTAGGCGATGCAGCCCTAGATAAATTTGAAGTAATTATTGATGACCCTCAATTAGTAAGCCAAAAGTTAAAGTCGGCAATGAATGGTGTACGCGAATACCGTAAAAGCCAAGGAGATGCGTATTACTTTAACTGGACCTTGAAAATAGACAGTGATTTTCAGCAACCTTTTTACCCCTCTCATGAGGCTATGGCGTCGCTTGATTTACACCTTGATCAACCCAAACAACAGTTAGCGGCTAATTTACGCCGTGCGTTTTCGGGAATAGTGGCGGGAAATGTAAAAGAAGAAGGTTTAAATGCGATTAAAAAAGACGGCCCGTATGTCCTCAGTGGCGAGCCTGATTTAATGAAAGCAATGGACACACTTTTACAAGCGTTTGTAGAACAAGGTAGAATGAAGCTCCCTGGCAGTAAGTATATTCCTTGTTATACAATAAAAGCGTGAGTTTATAATTGAATCCCCATTTACTTCTTATTGATGCGCTTAATTTAATTAGGCGCATCTATGCTGTTGATGCTAACCAAACGCATCACAGCGACGAACATATGTTAAAAGCATGCTGCGCTCGAGTAGCACATGCCTGCAAAAAACTTATAACAACCACTAATGCAACCCATGCAATTGCTGTATTTGATGGCGATAAAAGTTGGCGCTATCACTTTTACAAAGATTACAAACATTCGCGCGCCCCGATGCCACAAACGTTAAAAGAAGCCTTGCCACATTTTAAAGCGGCCATTGAAGAAACCGGCATTGTGGTATTTGAGCCGACTAACGATGAAGCCGATGATATTATTGCAACATTAGCCCATAAAGCCGCCAACAATCAGATAAATAACACTATTGTCTCTACCGATAAAGGGTTTTTACCGCATTTAAATGAGCAAATTGAAGTGTATGATTACTTTAAAAAACAACAGCTCACACAGCAGCATATCCAAGAACGTTTTGGCGTGGCACAACACAAACTCATAGACTTTTGGGCCCTGGCAGGAGACAAAACCAATGACATTCCAGGTGTTAAAGGCATTGGTGTTAAATCGGCGCAACAATTGGTGAATCAGTACAACACTCTCGAAGAGGCATTAAGCGATGAATCATTAAGTGCGCGCTTACAAAAAAAGCTTGCTGATGATATGGATATGTTTGTTATTTCTAAACAACTGGTGAGTTTGCGTACTGATATCCACTTAGGCTTTAGTTTAAAGCAGTTAAGGCTTAATTAGTCGCAAGTTAATGGCACTGAACGATCGCAATACGTATACTAGTAATAGTTATATTGGTCTGGGTAGGCAATGTTTAAAAAGTTTTTTAGGTATTTGATATTGGGATTAGGTTTATATGCACTGATAGCCACGTCGGTTATTATGTTTTATAAAGACGACCCACAAGCAATGATTTGGCAAGACCGCGAAGCATTCAATAAACGCTATATTGAAAAACTGCGCTTAGAAGATGCTTTTACGCTAAACGCTGTGCTTGAATATTTAGGCAGCCCAGATTTAACCTACGCCAAGCGCGATGGTGAACAGGTGTGGCAAGTTATATTTTATCGTACACAACATAAAACCTCGGATGGCATTACCACCATGGATGAATGTACCGGGTTATTATTTAAAAACGGCCAACTAATAATGTGGGGCCCAAGTGCTTATGAAAAATACCTTGAGCAAAATGATGGAACAATTTAATGGAAGCACCACTGTCGGGTAACCTAAAAAAGCTACTCGAAAGCACACAGTTGCTTTTAGGTTCACATAATAATAAAAACCAGTGGCATACTTTTTACCCGATTGTTTGTAAACTTGCAGAACAATACGCAGCGTTATATAAACAAAACCCAGCGGCGTTACAAGCTCAGCTCAATTTGTATAAAACACACTATAGCTTTGCAACCAATTTAGTGGTTAATCAATGTGTTTTAACTTGTGCATTAAGTGCTAGCCAAAATTACGATAAACACTTAACAGAGCTTTATATCAGTGCCTCATTGGTGGAACACCTTTGTGTTGCTAATCAGTTGAATAAACTAGCCCAACAGCAAGCATTTACTAATACCGACACTAAAATGTGGCAGTTACGCCATAAACTCGCTGCCAAAGTGATATTGACATCACAACAACCAGCACATCAAATTGCCCATATTTTAGCTAAACTAGCCAAATACAAACACGCATTATTAAACACGCCTAAAGTCATGCTTTATGACGGAGCCAGTGTATTGGTTGCTTTGGCAAATATTTTGGCGCTTAACGTAACCTGCAACGCAAAACAGCAGCATATTAGTTTTTATAAAGCAGTAGCTGATTTGTACATAAGAACCCCCAACTCATTTGCACAGGGACTATTAAAAGACTTAGTGGCACACGTTGGACAATATGTACCAGGTAGCCAAGTGGTTTATGCTGACCAAACAATGATTTATTTGGCTACAGATTCGGCAGGCCGTCATATTATCGTTAATAATGCCAATACAAAAATGGCCTGGTATCGAATAAAAGCATCATTAGAGGATGGCTTAAAGGCATGGCCGTGTAATGACGATCGCTTGTTTTTAAAAGTTTGGGACAGTGAATACCTGCATATTGTTCATAAGAGTGACAATACACAGTCCTCTTTGTACGAATTAGTTAAACAAATAAAAAACCAACAAGAGTACAGTTACAAAGCATTAAATACATTACTTACCCCTTATCCTAATGTTATAAAATCAGTGTGCCATGCAGTAAAACAGTATAATAAAGAGCTGCAGCCGGCAAAAGATTTAAGGCATAGCTTGTCTATGGTAGGTTACGATAAGGCCCCTGCGATTATTCAAGGCATGGTTTTCGAGCAGTTAGTAAATAGTATTGCCCATCCTTTACATACATTTTTGTGTACTCGCATGGGTTGTTTAGTCAACATTGTAGAGCTGTTAGTAAAACACGATAAAAATTTGCAAAGTGAACGCATTAGTTTGAGCCTATATGCCTATTTATATTATCTATTAATTAATTACAGCCCAGAAGTTTCTAGAAAAATCACCTTAGACCAAACACCGAATAAATCCTTAGATACGCCAATATGCACATTTTTTGGCATAAACAATGTTGATACCCCTCATTTAACTAATGAGCTTAATGAATTACTTAGTAGCGACCCCTGGGCAATAGCGTTATTAAAAGCTGAAACATTGCCTAAAAAGCAGCTCGATGATAGCGCTAAGTTGTGGGCAGCTTTGAAAGTTGTAGCCCAGCGCGTACTTAAACCTAACCAACCATTAACAGCATGGCAACAGCAGATATTAAATCAACAACTCACCCGCCATGGCTGGAAAAGTGAGGTTATTTTTTATCAATCCCTGCAGCAATTAGGTCTGCACAATAGTATTTAGCTGACTTATTATCACTATAAATTAAAGTTATACCCTGTATTTGCAGTATAAACTGGCAAAATGTTCAATAAATTGGTATAAATGCCGGCTTAAATTTAGCACCCCTGTCATATAAGTAGTCTAAACTCTGTGAGTATTTTTTATTTATGTGTGTATCCAAATCTTTAAAGGAAAAGTTCATGGCCAAACAAACCATAACAGTGATCAAAGGCGACGGCATCGGCCCAAGCATTATCGACTCAGCACTTGAAATACTAAAAGCCGCAGGATGCGATTTTGATTATGAATTTGTTGACGCTGGCCTCGCTGCGCTTGAAAAAACGGGCGAATTGCTTCCACAAGAAACAATTGACACGATTGCTAAAAATAAAATCACTTTAAAAGGTCCATTAACGACCCCTGTAGGCGAAGGCTTTACATCAATCAATGTAACACTTCGTAAGCAGTTTGGTTTATACGCTAATGTTCGTCCTGTGAAGTCGTTCGCAGGTACTAAAGCACGTTACGATGACATTGATATTATTACTGTTCGTGAAAATACCCAAGGTATGTATTCAGGTGCAGGTCAAGTAGTGAGTGCTGATGGCAACGAAGCTGAGGCAATGTCTGTGATCACCCGTGAAGGCGCTGAAAAAATCGTTACTTTTGCATACGAGCTAGCTGTACGCGAAGGCCGCAAAAAAGTAACCGCTGTTCATAAAGCAAATATTTTAAAATCAACATCGGGTTTGTTCTTAAAAGTTGCTCGTGAAGTGGCTGAACGTTACCCTGAGATTGAATCAACTGAAATGATTGTTGATGCAACCTGTATGAAACTAGTAATGACACCGGAAGAGTTTGACGTAATTGTAACGACTAACCTATTCGGCGATATTTTATCTGATTTATGTGCTGGTTTAGTTGGTGGTTTAGGCATGGCGCCTGGTGCTAATATTGGTGAAGATGCGGCTATCTTTGAAGCTGTTCACGGTAGCGCACCTGATATTGCAGGTAAAAACCTAGCAAACCCTACGTCAGTTATTTTAGCGTCTATTCAAATGCTAGAACATTTAAATATGGGCGATACGGCAGAGCGCATTCGTAGCGCAGTGGCTGATGTAATTAAATCAGGCGACCGTACTACTCGCGATTTAGGCGGCAGCCATGGTACAACTGACTTCACTCAGTCAGTAATCGACCGTCTGTAACAGTATAATTGAATTATAAAGCCAACATCTGTTGGCTTTTTTTATGCCTGCTCAAAACCGCTTGTATCACTTTAATGTAATTAATGTGTATTTAAGCCCCCTACTCCTTAAAATTAAAAATGCATAATTTCTGCTTTTAACGTGAGAATATTTCACAACAATTAGAATTTAAGATTAAAAAAGATATAAAAATGAATTTTTAATCCAAAAACTTTAGTTTTGGGTTGACATGAGCGCGCAAAAGCCTTAAAAATAACCACATACAAAAATTGTAATTTAAACAGCATTTTATTTTAAAGAGCAAAACATCATGAACACACAATTTCGTCTTTTAGTCTTACTCGTACTGGTCTTAGTGATAAGCCCAGCGGGGATGTATTAAAAGGTGAAACATGCTTTTTAAAACCCTCGCACTACGCGGGGGTTTTTTTTTGCATAAATCAGTCAACAGAGGAATGAGGATGAGTAAACAAGAATATAATGGCTCTGAATTGGTTGTTAAGTCATTAAAAGAGTTAAACGTTAAGTATATATTCGGTTACCCCGGTGGCTCAGTATTAGACTTATATGATGCGCTATTTCAGCAAGATGATATTGAACATATTTTAGTCCGTCATGAACAGGCCGCCACACACATGGCCGATGGTTACGCAAGAGCAACCGGTGAAGTCGGTGTTGTACTTGCCACTTCTGGACCAGGGGCAACAAACTGTGTAACAGGCATAGCAACTGCGTATATGGATTCTATTCCGATGGTGGTGTTATCAGGTCAAGTGCCAACCAACTTAATTGGCGATGACGCGTTTCAAGAAACGGATATTGTTGGCTGCTCTCGTCCGATTGTAAAGCATAGCTTTAATTGTAGAAGCGCTAGTGAAATTCCCAATATTCTTGCTAAAGCCTTTTATATTGCCAGCTCAGGTCGCCCAGGCCCAGTTGTCGTTGAACTTCCTAAAGACATGCTTAACCCTGAGCTAACCTTTGCTTACAACTTTCCAGCGGCAACAGAACTCAGAACCTACAACCCTAATACCAAGGGTCACTCTAAACAAATTCGTAAGGCCGTTACTGCTATTTTAGAAGCGAAAAAGCTGATTATTTATTCTGGTGGCGGAATTGTGCTTTCAAATACATCAGAGCAACTAACCCACTTAGTCGAATCGCTTAATGCCCCTATTACCAATACCCTAATGGGACTAGGCGGTATATCAGGCATTCACCCTAACTTTATTGGTATGTTGGGTATGCACGGTACATTAGAAGCAAATAAAGCCATGGCCAATGCTGATGTTATTTTAGCCCTTGGCGCACGATTCGATGATCGGGTTACCAATAACGTACAAAAGTTTTGCCCTAATGCCACTATCGTGCATGTAGATGTCGATCCGACTTCAATTTCCAAAACCATAAAAGCACATATTCCGGTTGTTGGCTGTTTAGCCACGGTACTTGAACAGTTACAAACTGCTATAGATAAAAGCCCAATAAAAATAGACCGCAGTGCACAAGAAGATTGGTGGCGACAGGTGATCAGTTGGCGCGAACAAAAATGCTTAAACTACAATACCGATGGCGATAAAATTAAGCCTCAAGCAGTTATAGAGGCTATTTATAAAGCGACTAATGGTGATGCTTATGTCAGTTCAGATGTGGGCCAACACCAAATGTTTGCGGCGCAGTATTATCCATTTAAGCACCCTCGTCAGTGGATCAACTCAGGTGGCTTAGGCACCATGGGCTTTGGCTTACCAGCAGCTATGGGGGTTAAGCTCGCCTTTCCGGATAAAGAGTCTTTATGTGTGACTGGCGATGGCTCTATTCAAATGAACATTCAAGAGCTTTCGACCTGTTTACAATACAACTTAGCGGTAAAAGTGATCTCGTTAAATAACCGTTCACTAGGTATGGTTAGACAGTGGCAAGATATGATTTATGGCGGCAGACACTCCTCTTCCTATATGGAATCACTTCCTGACTTTGTAAAACTTGTAGAAAGCTACGGCCATGTAGGAATACGAGTCAATACACTGGATGAATTACAGCCAGCAATAGACAAAGCCATGTCGATAACCGATAGATTAGTGTTTTTAGATATTTTAGTAGATGAAAAAGAGCATGTTTACCCGATGCAAATTAAGCACGGTGGCATAGATGAAATGTGGTTAAGAAAAGGAGTAAAGGCATAATGCGTCGTATATTATCTATATTATTAGAAAATGAACCCGGTGCGTTATCACGTATAGTGGGGCTTTTTTCTCAACGAGCTTACAACATTGATAGTTTAACTGTTGGAACCACTGATGATGAATCACTCTCGCGTATTACTGTCACCACTAAAGGCGATGATAGAATTGTTGAGCAAATCACCAAACAGGTAAATAAACTGGTCGATGTACTTAAGGTGATTGATTTAACCGAAATGAGCCACATAGAGCGCGAACTGTTACTAGTAAAAGTATTTGCTCAAGATGAAGCTACGCGAGCTGCTGTAACGCGGGTTGTAGATGTATTTCAGGGCGCTATTTTAGATATGGGGCGTCAAAGTTACAGCCTACAATTGGTAAGCAGCACCGATAAAATAGAGTCGTTTTTAGATACCTTACGTCATGAAACAGACATTATAGAAGTGGTTCGCTCTGGCGCGGTCGGCATTGGTCGCGGAGATAAGGCGCTTAAAGCTAAATAAGCGTTAAATTTACGGCAAAAAAAAGGGCTTAATAGCCCTTTTATTATTTTTATAAACCTAAACCTTATAGGTTTACTTGGTCTTTAAGACCTTTACCTGGTTTAAAGCTTGGAATAGTCGCTGCTGAAATTTGGATTTCTGCACCTGTTTGTGGGTTACGACCTGTGCGAGCAGCACGTTCTTTAACTGAAAAAGTACCAAAACCAACTAATGCAACAGAGTTGCCTTCTTTTAGTGAAGAAGTTACAGCGCCTGTGAATGCATCAAGTGCACGTGTAGCGGCTGCTTTAGAGATTTCTGCGTCAGTAGAGATTTTTTCAACTAGTTGAGCTTTGTTCATTATTAGATTCCTATTCGTTATTATTTTGCCTTCGCAAATCCTATCTTTATGCATTTTCGAAGAGTTAGCAACAGCAAATTACGTTTTTTATCTAAAATACTAAAAAATTAGTAAAATTATAATAATTCACTGTAAAATACAGCGAGTTGAGTTAACAAAAACTTAATTTAAGCACAAATATAGTGCAGCTATGCACTGTGATGAGTCGCTATATTTTTTCTATTACTAAAGTCACTTCCCCGACCTCAACGCCAAACTTAACAATAGATGTGCGGTTTATCAAGCGCGTATTGGTGACTAAATACATCCAATCATCAAAGTTAACTTCAAAAGTGCTGCCATCGTAAGGAATTTTTACATTGTAGTTCCAATGAAAAACACTGCCATCACTTTTGCCTGTGGCCGTGCCTAAAACATCAGAAGCAGTACCGGTTAACGTGTTGTCGTCGTTTAAGGTTATTTTCCAAATACGTTTTTGGGTTTCGCCGTCATCATAAACGAAGTCTTCCTCAATAACGCCTTGGTTGCCATCCCACGTAGCGCTCAAGTCTACAACAAGCTTTCGGGTTAATTCGCCTTTAAAGTCTTGTACAACACCGTAGGCTTTTAAATCGCCGCTAAAAAAAGTCTTAAAATCGAAATTAGGTTCTGAGCCTTTGTAATGCTCTACACTCGGCGCAGAACAACTTGCAATAAAGAAGCTTACTACCAGTAGCAAAGTTACTTTGATGCGTTTTAGATTAATCATATTAAATCCCTAAAAGTTGATTTCTAATCGATGGTTCTGAGGTGTTCTCACTTAGCCAAATAGCTAAGAAGTCATCTGCAAAAGTGGTGTCTTCTATGCGGCCTATTTCATTGTCATTGTGAAAGAAAATACTGTGTCCTTGCTGATCGGTCAGTAAGGTTAACGATTCACCCTTTTTAATGTCTGGCCATATGGCTAATAATTTATCTGCATAGCGAGCTGATAATTGTGATTTACCTAAATGTTGCCATTGCTCTTTAGTGGCTTTTACAATGTCTTTAGCATCAAAGTCGCGCAGGTAAGTTAAAGTAAATTTAACCGGCGTTTGCTTGGGACTATAAGATCCAGAGGGAGTAAAAAGCGTTGCATCATAAACATCCCAAAAAAGGTATTCCATACGTGCCTCGCCCACTTTGTTAAACTGGGTATCAGCATAAGCAGCATGGTTAAACAGGGCATAAATTAGTACTAAATTTAAAAGCGTTTTCATAATCAGCTCCAAGCAGTAAATACAATTGTTTTATTGCTTAATAAACGCGCCAATTTTACCGTTAATAAATAAAATAACGCTAAACGTTGCAGCCCATAAAGCACCGTATAAAGGCCAAAATTGCCATAACGGCAAGCCGAGCTCTAACACATCGAATCGCGCCCCCGCCCAGTAACTTCCTGGTGCAAACACTAAGCATACAATAAACGCTTGCCAAGGTTTGATGGTTGTTAAAAACGACATTGAGGTGTTAATACATAGCAATAAAGCAGCCCATAAAAACACTAACCAAAGCGGAAATGGCGCTACTTTAAATTCAATCAGACCGAACTTAACCGCGATAAATTCACTTAGTAAGGCTAGTGGTAAGCACTTTAGAAGCAAAAAAGCATCCTGTTTTTTTTGCGCTGACAAATAAAACATTAATGCAATGACTACTGTTGAATAGACAATTGAATGCTGTTCAAGCAGTAGGCATAAAAACCACACTACTTGAAACAGTACAAAATTAATAAGCGAGTGCAATCTCATCATTACTACTCGTAAAACGGGGTTTGCGTGCCATTAAATGCACGGTGCTTGTTGCGCGAGTTCTAAATGCGCCCTCGCAATAAGCAAAATAAAATAGCCATAAACGATAAAATCGCTCATCAAATTTATTACTATCGAGGTTTGGCCAACTTGCAATGAAACGATCTCGCCAATCAGCAAGGGTTCTTGCGTAGTGAGCACCAATATCGCTAACTGTGTGGATATTCATATCGGTATGATTTTTTATTTGCTCACTCATTTCGTTGAGCGAAGGCAAACACCCACCAGGGAAAATATATTGCTGAATAAAGTCAGAATTTTTTAAATAATGCTGGTAACGCTGGTCGCTAATTGTAATTGCTTGAATAAGCATAGCACCGTCGTCTTTTAATAGCTGACCGCACTGAGTGAAAAAACTAGGCAAGTACTCATGACCAACCGCTTCTATCATCTCAATTGATACTAGCTTATCGTATTTACCGGTTAGTAAACGGTAATCTTGTTTGAGCAAGGTTATTTTGTTTTCAAGCCCAAGCTCTTTAATTTTATTTGCAACATAATCGTGCTGTTCATCAGAGATGGTAGTGGTTGTTACATGGCAGTCGTAGTGAGTAGCCGCATAAATTGCAAATGCTCCCCAACCTGTACCAATTTCAATGACAGTGTCGCCTTGTTGTAACTCGACTTGTTCACAAATACGCTGTAGTTTGTATTGCTGTGCTTGCTCAAGGGTGGCGTCTTTACTTGGGTATACGGCACTTGAATAAAGCATTTCTTTGCTTAAAAAAGACTCGTATAAGTCATTGCCTAAGTCGTAGTGCGCAACAATATTCTTTTTAGAGCCCGAGTGAGAATTTTTATTTTTAATGTGGTTTATACGATGAGCAATGTTACTAAAAAAAGCGAATTTCTTTTCAAATGCGTCTAGTTGGTCTTGGTTAATTGCAAAAATTTCTATCAACCGAGTTAAGTTATCACACTGCCACTGTCCTAATATGTAAGATTCTCCCGCGCCAATACTTCCCGAGAGCGCAAATGCTTTATACATAGCAGTATCATTAACGGTTACCGTTACTTTAAGCTCTGATGACATATCGCCAAATACAGACTGCTGATTATTATCTACAAGCACTATTTGGCCTGTTTCAATAGACGAGAACGCTTTGAATACTAACTTCTTGTATAAGTTAGTAAACCAACTTGTGCGTTCTTGAACGCGTAAGCTCGATACCTTTTCCATACACTTACCTATATTATTGTTATTACTTGTTAAACAACATAAATTAATAAAAAATTATGATCTACCTGAATGACCTAAAAATGGGACTTTTTTAACAAATAGTTTAAACGCTTGGTAATAAATACCTTTGAAAATAGACCATGTCATTGCTGGAAAACGCTTAAGCAATTTACTCATTTGTTCACAGCTCAGTGTTTGACGCTGTAACCTTAGTGATGCGTCAAAAAGTAATTCGTCATCACGCTTATTTTCTATACGTATCAGTATATTGTCTTGCTTTTGTCGAACAGTCCAATGGTAGTTCATATCTAAGTTCATGAAAGGTGATACGGAAAAAACTTTCTTAAAGTTCACTTTTTTTTGTAGTGGAACCAAGTAGTAATGTCGTTCATTCCATGGGGTATTACTCACCTCAGCGACCATGTAGCTAAATTGATTATCATAATGGCCAAAAAAATAAAAATTAACGGGGCTAAAGTAAATACCCAAGCAGCGTAACTGCCCTAACATATAAACATGACTGAACTTTTCTGTAACCCCTAGCGCAGCTAACTGAGCGTGAGCACGCTCTACAATGGGGTTATTGTCAGTATTCGGCAATCCTTTCAAATAATCAGACTGTTTAAATTTTAAAGCCTTAAATCCTGTGGTACCAAGTTGTTTATGTACCCCGTTAAGTGCTTCGATGTTATTTAAGTCAACCCACATCATATAAAGCGGGTAATTAAACGCGTGGTGTTTAACAGCAAAACGGCGATGTTTAACATCGCCTAAATACACTGCATTAGTCAAACTCTACTCCAAGTTGCTTGGCCACATCAACGGCGCTGCGCACACCATCCTCATGAAAACCGTTGTACCAATACGCTCCGCAAAAGTACGTGTTATTTTGTCCATCAACGGTATGTTTTTGCTGTTGGGCGGCAATAGACTCTTGGTTAAATACAGGATGATGATAGGTAAATTCACGTAAAATTTTACTCTGATTAATACCTTCTAAGTGGTTCAAGGTAACGCAGAACTGTGTATCTGATTTGATCCCTTGAAGTATATTCATTTGATACGTAACCACCGCCGCTTTATCGGTATTATTATTGAGCAAATAATTCCAACTTGCCCATGCGGCTTTTCTATCCGGTAATAATGATTCATCAGTGTGAAGTACTACTGAATTTTCTGTGTACGGGATAGCACCCAAAACAGTGGTTTCTTGCTCACAAGGATCGCCAAGCAAAGCTAAAGCTTGATCAGAGTGACAGGCAAAAATGACTTTATCAAACTGTGCTTGCTGATCATCTGCAAAGGTAATTGTTACGCCTTCTGCGTTTCTAGTGACAGACTTAATGTGACTGTTAAGTTTTATATTGTCGGCAAAACCGGCAATTAAAGGCTTAATGTATTCTCGCGAGCCACCGGGAATAACGTACCATTGAGGTCTATTGGCAATGTCTAGCAAACCATGGTTGAAGAAAAACTTTACAAAAAACTCAACCCCTACATTTTCCATTTCTTTAATGCTAGTAGACCAAATGGCAGCACCCATAGGTAAAATGTAGTGGTATTTAAAGAAATCATTAAAACGATGTTGTTGTAATAATTGACCTAGTGATTGCTCTGTGTAGTGACCTTTTGCGTGCAAAGCCTTACATAACTTATTAAAACGCACGATGTCATACAATAAACGCCAAAATTTAGGTCTAACTATATTTCTGCGCTGAGCAAATAAACTACTAAATGTATGCCCATTGTATTCAAAGCCGGTTGCTTCGTTATGCACACTAAAACTCATTTGTGTCGGTTTACGTTTTACACCAATGCGTTCAAGCAACTTTTCAAAATAAGGGTACGTTCTATTATTAAATACAATAAACCCCGTATCTACCGCGTAATTAATACCGCTGTGCTCTACATCTACAGTTGCGGTGTGACCACCAATATAATCATTTTTTTCAAATAATGTGACATCGTAATGCTTGTGCAGTAAATGCCCGCAGGTTAAACCTGATACGCCAGTCCCAATTATTGCTATTTTTTTCAACGGGTTAATCCTTTTGCAATTTTAAGCCAAAGCGAAAGTGGCAATATTCGCAATGCTTTAAGTATAAGTATAAAACGATAGGGGAAATGAACTTCTTTGCGGCGTTTAGCGACGCCTTTTATTATATAGTCAGCCGCTTTTTCGGCTGTAACAGCCATCGGCATAGGGAAATCATTTTTATCAGTTAAAGGGGTTTTTACAAAACCAGGGTGTACTAATGTCACATCAACATCGGTTAAATCTATCGCTAGGCTCTTAGCTAAATAACTAACGCCTGCCTTTGATGCACCGTAGGCTTCTGAACGTGGTAATGGTAAATAAGTAACACTTGAACTAACCATTACTAATTGCCCGCCAGAGACTATTTTTGGTAAAAGCGCCTCTAAGCAGTAACCCATTGATAACAAGTTAACGTTAATAACGCGCTCAAATAAGGCGCTATCAAAATTACGTGCATCGTCAACATACTCGCAGTTGCCAGCATTAAGAATTACGCGGTCAAATTGTGGGTAGCCGAGAGTGGCAGCTTTTATATCTTGCAAATTGGTTGCATCAAACTGGCAGGTTTCTATGTTGTTATGTTTGGCAAGTTCAGCGAGCTTTTGCGTATTTCGTCCACACGCAATGACTGTATCACCCTGCTCAGCATACTTAATAGCAAGTTTCTCACCAATACCCGACGTTGCACCTGTAATAAGGGTAATCATAGTTAACCAGCCCTTTTATCAATAAAATTAATGATATTACCTAGTAATGGGATATGCTTGTATAACAGCTCACCAGCATTAAAGTAATCTCGATGTTTTACAATCTTGTCGCCTTCAAATACCAACTTGCTGTGCCCTTGCACTGTGATGGTTTTACCGGCATTCAGTTTTGGGTGAGAGTAATACATTGTCCAATACACAAATGCGTTATTATCGTTGGTAAATGAATCGGTTATGTCAAATCGACAATCCTTAACATTACTGTATAAACCACAAAAATAACGCCTTAAATCTTCTAGACCATTAATTTCGTGCAGCGGATCTATAAATTGTATATTTTTTGCATAAATTTCGGTTAATAACTCAAGGTTATTTTTATCAAGCTTTTGATATATTTCTACAAATTTATCGACTGATAATTGGTTATCCATATCACACCTTAAATGCATCTAAAGCCCTAGCTCGTGCTGCTTTATGATCAACAATTGCCGGCCAGTAACAGTGTTCACTTTGCCCCGTTGCTGCTAAATAGGTATGAGGAAAATGAATGTGTTTATCTGGGACTTTTTCTAATTCAGGCAGATATTTACGAATAAATTGACCACTTGGATCAAAGCGTTCACTTTGAGTAATAGGGTTAAACACTCTAAAATAAGGCTGTGCATCACAGCCTGTACTTGCCGCCCATTGCCAGCCGCCATTATTCGAGGCTAAATCACCATCAATAAGGTGCTGCATAAAAAACTGCTCGCCCTTACGCCAGTCGATTAAAAGATGTTTAGTTAAGAAACTTGCCACTACCATTCGCAAACGGTTATGCATCCAACCAGTTTGCAATAGCTGTTGCATGGCAGCATCAACAAGTGGATAGCCAGTGCGGCCTTCACACCAAAGCTTAAATTCAGCCTCATTATCACGCCAAACAACACTATCGTACTTTTCGTTGAAATTAGCACCGCGCGATAATTTAGGAAATTCGGCAATGAGGTGTTTATAAAATTCACGCCAAATCAGCTCGTTCACCCACGTAAAGGTTTTACTTTTTGAGGTAGTCAAAATATCTGGATACTGCTGTTGTATGTTGACCATTAACTGCTTACTGCTAACAACCCCTAATGCTAAATATGGGCTTAAACCTGATGTTCCTTTTACACTAGGTATATCGCGTACATCATCATAACTTGCTAATTTATCATGGATAAAATTATCGACCACATTCGCTAAAGTGTCGTCATCAACCGGCCATTTTTTTGAACTGTCATCACTGCTGAGTAATTCACACGATTCAATCTCAATAGGGTTTGAAGATAATGGCCACGACACCAAGCTAAAGTGAGTATCTTGATACTGTTTTAACCACGCCCGCTTAAAGGGCGTAAACACTTTATACATTTCATTGTTTTGTGTGCGTACACTGCCAACAGGTGCAATGATGTCACCTTCGTATAAAGTAAATGTTATTTGCTGTTGATCGCATTGCGCTTGAATCGCTTTATCTCTATTAAACTCATTAAGCTCATATTCTTTATTGGCTATTATGTGTTTAATCTCATACTGCTGACAAAATTCGAGAAGCTTAGTTTGGCAGTCTGTGAAATAAGGAGCCTCTATCACGTGTAAATTAATGCCATACTCAGCTAATTTTTCACGGATATAACTGACTCTGCGTTTTAGCAAATCAATTTGAATTGGTGCAGTGTTATGCTGTGCCCATTGTTTTTCGCACACAAAAAAAATGGTGTGTTTAGCACCATTATTTAACGCTTCAATAAGCGCTTCGTTTGAAAAAAGGCGCAAATCGCGCCTAAACCAAAATAGTGTATTCATTACAAACCGTAACGTAACTTTAATTCATTAGGATAAGGGTTAAAGTATATTTGCTTGCTTAAATATTCATTAGGATGAACCTTTAAATGATGCTTAAGCAAGGTTAGTGGTACATAAAGCGGTACCAACCCTTGGCGATATTCGTCTATTGCATCTCGCATTTCTTCTTTTTCGATTTTCGATAAATCTCTTTTGAAGTAACCTTGCAAGTGCATTAAAGTATTTGAATTGTTTTTTCTTGACGCAGGACGTTTCAACGCGGTCATTAAACCGAGAATATACTCATCGGCTAATGCGTTTATATCATCACCTAAATAAGTACCAAGCAAGTGGCCTAAGTCACGGTAAGCTTGATAGTTATGAGCCATCAACAAGTATTTGTATTGCGCGTGAAACTGAGTTAACCGATGAACTGTAATGGGTTCTTTCACCAACTGCTGCCAATTATGTAATGTATAAACACGCATAACAAAATTTTCGCGTAAATGAACGTCGTTCAAACGACCGTTTTCTTCACAGGGCAGTAATGGATTGTGTTTCATGATTTGTTCTGCAAAAAAACCAATCCCTTCAGAGGTGTTACCGGTTCCTGCTTCATTGTAAATTTTAACGCGCTCCATGCCGCAACTCGGGCTTTTAGCACAAAAAACAAACCCACTTAAATGACCAGCTTGCTCGGTGGCTATTTTTTTGCCGTATTCTGTTAGCTGAGGGCCAACATCACCTGTACCATCTGGACGACACACTTTAATTGTATCAGCAGTTCTTACTTGACGAATTGTCGGGCGCGGTATAGGTAAGCCAACCGCAACCTCAGGACAATACATTTTATATTCAACATGTTTTGCCAGCTCTTCCATACAAAAGTTAGATTTTTTGTGGCCGCTGTCAAATCTTACCTTTTCGCCTGCTAAGCAGGCGCTAATACCTATTTTTATTGTATCTGTTTGCATAGATTCTCTTAATAAATCAAGCTGCCAATTGGATTAAGCAACTTGCTAAGTCCTTTATTGAAATGTAGCGCACTACTGACTACAGTAAAGCACAAACATCCCTCTTTTGTTAAAGGAGTATGTTGATGACGGCCATCTTGCCAAATAAAATCACCTGGTACATAACTGCCTTCTTCATCTGTAAATTCGCCATCAAGAAGTAGCGTAACTTCAAAACCTGTATGTGTATGCTCAGGAATTTCACCGCCTGCGTCTATGTGCAATAAACTCGAGCGCAAATGCCCATCGTCAAGCGCTATACGTGAACGAGCAAGCTTACCTACTTGTGTAAATTTGCTATGAGAAATACGTGTTAATGCTCTTGGTAAGCTGTAATTATAGTCATTCACTTCAATAGTGACAGGTTCAACGGCATAAACTTCATCAATCGAATCGTCTGACGTGATTAATTCAAGCAACCCTGAGTCCGCTATATCGTCGCTTTGCTCATCGTTATTAACATTCATGTTGTCACTAAACACTGCTTTTGCATTACTTGCCTCGAGTTTTTCAACCTCAGCTTGGCATATTGGGCACATATCTACATGAATAGATACGGCTAAGCTTAGTGATGCGGGAAGTGTTGCTGCACAGTATTGTGTCAGTAGTGTTTCACTCGGGTGATGTTTAATCATGCTGATCTCCCATTTCATTACGTAATTTCTGCAAGGCTAAACGTAATCGTGATTTTACCGTGCCTACTGGAATGTTTAATTGTTGAGCAAGCTGCTCTTGCGACATATCTTGAAAGTAAACACCGCGTACCACTTCTCTTTGTGCTTGTGGCAGTTTATCTAGGTAGCGCTTAATTTGTTTATCTTCAAGGTGGTCACTGTATTCGTGATGTGTATCTTCTGATTCATTCAATAACGGCCAGATGTCTTCGCTGATATTTTCTTCTTTGTTACTTTTCATTTTTCGAAGCATATCAAAGGACGCATTACGCATTACCGTATAAACCCACGTAGTGGCTGCGCCTTTGTCGCTGTTGTACAAATGCGCTTTTCGCCACACTGAAGTGAGCGTTTCTTGCACCAACTCCATTGCTTGGGCTTCTACACCAAACTGCTTAATGCCAAAGCGTTTGATCTTTGGTGCAAAATATTCAAACAAGTACGCGAAAGATTTTTTATCGCGAGATTGGGCTACATTAACTAATGCTTCCCTGAGTTCCGTACTTGGCGTTTCTGGCATGGCAGTATACTTACCTGTGTTAGGTTCACAACGTAATGTTTGTTGTTGACTTACCATAGTAAAATGTCCCGTTATAGCTTTTGTAAGTACCATTACGAGCTAAGAATGTAAGCGGATCAAAATTATTTTAGGCAAATTCGTTATTAATCACAGTATGGAGGAAATTCAGCAAGTTATCAAAATTAGTTTCAAATGCAAGTTGTTGTTTTTTCTCAATAGAAATAGGGAGAAGCTCAAGCCATCTGGCAACAACCCAAGTAAGTTGATTAAACTGGGTATGTTTATAAAGAGACTGTAGCTGTGGGTTATTAGAGAATACTTCTTCTAGTGCCACTTGAAGTAGTTGATGTTCACCAATGTCATGATTACTGCTATTGTACCAATAAGGTGTATTGCACGCAGAGACCTCGCCATGGCGTAACTCCTGTTCGTCTTGGTACACGTTATCTAGTTGCACACTTTTTGATGCAAAAACATCAATCAACAGCATACCGCTTTCGTCTTGATCAAAATCAATAATATCCATTAAACACCCTTGGGCGCTTATATTAAATGGTGTGTCGTGTTCGAAGGTGCAAAGTACAAAACCGCTGTTTGTTTTTAATGCGTTTCTAACCATCGTCAAATAACGAGGCTCAAATATACGTAATCGCGTATAGCCTTCAGGTAATATAAAAATCGGTAATGGGAAAATCGCACGTTTCATAAAGTCTACTTCTTTCAAACACTCTGCCTTTATTTACGTGCGCTCTATTGAAGTCGATCAGCTTTAGTTACATCGATTGTTTTACCGTGTAAGTGCATTCGCTAATTAAACCTCGTTCCCACATTTTTTATCATGTAAGCGATGTAATATACACTCAGTACACTTGCCACTGGCGCCAACATCAGGGCTAACAATTCGAACTCGCTGTTCATCACTTATTCCCTATTTTTATTGCTTTTGTTGTGTTTTTACTACAAGTTGCTTTTCATCAATGCCACTATTATCAACAACTGGGTTGGTTTGTAGTAAACCATCTAAAATAGCTTGGGCATCAAAAGAAACGGCTTCTTTTACTGACTGTTCAAGTTCATGGGTTGCTTGTGATACATAAGTTGTCACCGTTTTAGTCAACATATCTGTAATATCTAAATCGACCTCTGTTGCATGTACTTGAGATGAACCTAATAAAAGTAAACTAGCCAGTGTCATGTTAATTGAAGTTTTCATAATGTTATTCCTTGTTTGTTTATTGGTTAATACACCTAGATACAATCAAGGGCTGTGCCATAAAGAAAAAAATCAATAAACCTTTGTTTTATAAAGATATAAAATAAAAATGTTAAGATTTGCAAAATATGTGTTAGTTAATTTAACTAACAATTTAAAAAATATAACCAAATAGTAGTGTATTTTTTAACATGCCGTAATCCATAAACTGGCAGCACCATGTCAATCAATTCTCAATTGATAATTTCAGCGCACACTTGTACACTAAACACCAAATTATAAGTGGTAAGATCTGTTATGTCTGTTGAAGCGCCCTATTCTAAAAAAGAAGAGCTATTAAATGTTGTTAGCCATGCTTTAGGTATTTTATTTGCTACGTTTGTAATTTGGGATTTATTTAATCAAGCTAACTCTGTAAAAGGTTACGCCAGCACAGTCGTTTATGGCAGCAGCTTATTTATTTTATTTTTGTCCTCTACACTTTATCACGCCAGTGTTCGCCCTAAATTAAGAGCGTTTTATAAAAAATGTGACCACTGTGCTATTTACATGCTTATTGCTGGCACATATACCCCTTTTTTATTACTCTCTTTATCTGGGATTTGGTCTTGGGCTACCTTGGTATTTATTTGGACAGTAGCTTTAGCCGGTGTTGCTTATAAACTGCTTGTTAAAAATGGCAATAAAAAAGTGTCACTCGCTACCTATTTATTAATGGGCTGGTTTGCACTGGCAATTATATACCCACTTTACTCAAACTTACCTATCAACGCACTATACTGGCTACTTACTGGCGGTTTATTTTATAGCGTGGGTACATTGTTTTACAGCGCTAAAAACACTCAATATAGCCACGCTATTTGGCATCTTTTTGTCATTGGCGGTTGTGTAAGTCATTATATTGCCATTACTCACTATGTGTATTAACTAAATACACATAGTGCCTTCCTAGCTAATCTCACAATGTAGCCTATTATTTTACTCAAGCTTTAGTAAATCACGGTGGTTATTTTAAAGTATAATTAAATCTCCCTAATGCTTTAGATGACTGTTTGCTATACTGTTTCAGGAACTTAAAACGCCATTGTTCTAAATGGACGCGGCTTAAACAACGCTAGGTGTTATTTACATTGTCACCATCTAATACTCGACCACAGATACTGAGCTTGTTTATAAAAGCAAGACTGGTGTTGATCACATTGTTAATCTCAACGCTTGCATCTGTGTATTCAATTTATCTACTCGATCAATACATTTATCAGCAAAAGCAAAACTCTATCAGAAAGGTGGCGGGTAGCTACGTTAACCATATTAGAAATAATCTTAACCAAGCACTTTCTGCAGCCTATCCTATTGCGGCATTAATTCGTACTCAAAATGGCGAGACTAAAGGCTTTGAAGAACTCGCTTCTGAAATGTTAAGTCTTTATCCTGGTCTTGACGCCTTACAACTTCATAAAAACGGTATTCTTACACACGTTGTTCCACTTAAGGGCAATGAAAGTGCTATCGGTAATAATGTTTTAGAGAACCCACTGCGAACGCAAGAGGCATTTTTAGCCAAAAAAACAGGTAAATTAACCCTTGCTGGCCCTTTTGAATTATTTCAAGGTGGTATGGGTACAGCGGCTAGGCTGCCTGTGTATCTAGATACCTCACAGGGAAACCAGTTTTGGGGATTTGCCACTGCGCTTATTCGTTTTCCTGATATTCTTCAAAGCGTTAATTTAGCTCAACTGCCACAGGCAGGCATTGGTTATGAGCTTTCAAAAGTCATGCCCGATACAAATGATGTGCAAATCATTGCTACCTCAGACAACCAAATAACAAAAAACACGGTCGACTTTAACATACAAGTGCCAAACGGCGTTTGGGTATTTAAAGCCTACCCTATCAGGGGCTGGCAAGACAATAGTATGCTGTTACTTGGTATTGCTATTGCGGTTGTGTTTACTTTTTTAACTACACTTTCATCTTATCTGATAACCCGATTAAGAGCGAGCCACCTAAAATTAGAAAAAAAAGTAGAGCAACGTACTCATGCATTACAAAATAACATTAAAGCACTAACTGATACCGAAAGACGACTTCTTTTAAGCCAAAAAGTGGGGGGAATTGCGACTTGGGAATGGGACATAAAAACCAATGTAATCCGCTTTTCTGAACATGGTATAAGACTAATTACCGGCAATGTTAAACAATTAGAAATGACTAAAAATGAATACCTAGCCAGTATTCACCCAGATGATCGCGCCAATATAGTAAGCGATATAAATCAATGTATTGACGCGGCGAAAGAATATAATGTTGATCACCGTATTATTACTAAACGGGGTAACGTTCGTTGGTTTAATACTAAAGGGACTCTTGTTAGAGACAGCTCTGGCAGCGCAATTACCATGTTGGGTGTCTCGGTTGATATTACTGAACGTAAATTAATTGAAGAAAAACTGCATTTATCCTCTCGGGTTTTTAGAGATACCCACGAAGGGATAATTATTACAAATGCGGATAAAGTTATTGTTGATGTCAATCCTGCCTTTTGTCATATAACCGGTTATAGCCATGATGAAGTTATAGGTCGCAATCCATCATTTTTAAATTCGGGCAAACAAACTGAGTCATTTTATAAAAACATATGGAAACAGCTCAGCCTATATGGTCATTGGCAAGGTGAAGTATGGAACTGCAAAAAAGACGGTGAACTGTATGCTGAGCTACTCAATATTTCAGTTTTAAAAGACGACAACAACGTTACTTTTTACTTAGGAATTTTTACCGATATCACCCAAGCTAAACGCCAACAAGAGCAACTTAGTCGTATTGCACATTATGATTTATTAACTAACTTGCCAAACCGCGTATTGCTTGCCGATAGACTCAGTCAAACCATGTTGCAATGCCGTCGCCTTAACAATTCTCTGGCTGTGGTGTTTCTTGATTTAGATGGATTTAAGCATGTTAATGACTCTCATGGCCATGATATTGGCGATAAATTATTAATTGCACTTTCTATTCGTTTAAAAGATGCACTTCGTGAAGGTGATAGCTTGGCCCGTATTGGTGGCGATGAATTCGTTGCTGTATTGACTAATTTAGGATCAGTTGCCGATTGCGTGCCCGTACTTGAGAGGCTTCTGGCCGCAGCAGCTAAACCTGTCACTGTTAACGATATTGTTTTGAATGTCTCTGCCAGTATTGGCGTAACAATATACCCAGAAGATAATTTAGATGCTGAACAACTGATGCGCCATGCCGATCAAGCCATGTATATTGCCAAACAAATGGGCAAAAATCGTTATCATTTATTCGATACGAGTCAAGGAGATACAGTTAAATTACAGCAAACCGGCATTACACTTATCCGTGAAGCCTTAGCCAATAATTGGTTTGTACTTTATTATCAACCAAAAGTAGATATGCGAACGGGCAGTATGATTGGTGTTGAGGCATTAATACGCTTGCAACATCCAGAGCGCGGCCTGCTTAGCCCTATTGAATTTTTACCGGTAATTGAAAACAATGCGCTAATGATAGACGTTGGCGAATGGGTTATTAACGCTGCATTATCTCAAATTAACCAATGGCAAATTTTAACACCTAGTTTAAACATAAAAGTGAGCGTTAATGTTGCCGCAGTTCAATTACAGCAGCCTGAATTTAAAGCGCGGCTAACTGAATTACTATTGGCTCATCCACAGGTCGATGCTAGAAACCTAGAGCTAGAAGTACTTGAAACCAGTGCACTTAAAGATGTGGCCCACGTATCTAAAACCATGCAAGATTGTAAAGCTTTGGGCGTTGAGTTTTCACTAGATGACTTTGGTACGGGTTACTCCTCACTCACATACTTAAGGCGTTTACCTGCAAGCTTAATAAAGATAGATCAAAGCTTTGTTAGAGATATGCTTGAAGACTCGAACGATTTAGCAATTGTAAAAGGCGTTATTGCACTGGCTAATTCGTTTAAACGAAGCGTTATAGCTGAAGGCGTAGAAACCCCTGAGCATGCAGCAACACTAATGCTACTTGGCTGTTATCTAGCACAAGGCTATGGTATTGCTAAGCCAATGAAAGCCGAAGATATTCCTATTTGGCTAGACGAATGGACCGCAGATGAAATTTGGGCTTTAACTGACTTACATAAAATGGATAATTAGTTTATTGCCAGCGGTGTTTTGCCATATTGATTCGTTGATTGTTAAAAGTAACACCCTCAGAAAGTAGCTTTTCTCGTTGCGTTTGATACAGCGCACTGCCCTGTGCAAACGCTATTTTACCTTGGCTGTTAACCACTCTATGCCAAGGGATCGTCGAATCTTTTGGCATCTCTTTTAATAATCGGCCAACTAGCCTTGCATTATTAGGATACCCTGCAAGCGCCGCTACTTGGCCATAACTGGCAACACACCCTGAGGGTATACTCGCAATAATAGTATAAATAACCGTTTCTTTATTAACGTCCATTATTGTTTAAGTACTCCTGACTGAGTAATTCAAATTGCTGCCAAATTTTACGGGCAACAGGACCATGGTGCATGGCATGTTGACGAAAAGCACGAATTTGCGCGCTAAACTGATGCTCTCTGTCTGTTACTATTATTTGCTGTAATGAGCCCGCGGCAATTTCTTTTTTACAGTGGCCTAAGCTCATCATTGCCCATCCTGCACCTGACAATAAAAACGACTTTAGGGTAGATATGTCATCTATTTTCATTACCGCAGCCCCTTTAGAATAAGACAACCTGTCGCTGTCTATGCTCAAGCCACTTTCAAACATCGCTAAACACGGGTAAAGTTGTAACTCATCGTAGGTAAGCTGCTTAGGTAAAATCCCTTTTGCGCCAACAATGCCTATATCTAGCTTGCCTATCGGTAAGCTTTCTAAATCGCCGGTGGCATGAAATAAATCAAACCATGGGCCAATCCCAAGCTCGGCTTGGCCGGTATTCACTTGCTCTAAAGATACAAACCGTTTACCACTGGTTAAACGAAATTCTGTACTAGAAAAATGCTTAAAAGTATTACTTATGATCTCGTTATAACTTTGCACATGACAAATTTGCTCATAGCAAACTCTATATTGCGCTTCATTCCCCAGCGCCAGCTCGGTTGCAAGCTGTGTAAGCTGCTCATTCGCGTTTAAAAGCTGTTTAGCTTCACGATGAAAAATACGTCCTTTTTCGGTAAGTTGTAATCGGTATTTAGAACGGTCGAGTAGATCAAAACCTAATTTCGCTTCTAAGTTTTTAATCGCCAGTGTCAATGCAGGCTGAGTTTTATGTAGCTTTAATGCAGCGCCACTTAAGCTCGCACTTTGCACAATAGCATCTAAAATTTGTAATTGATTAAGTTTCATAGTCAGCCCAGCACATTATAAGTAAAACTTATTGAGTTTCTAAAATTTAATGAATTTTATTTTATATGTTTGCAGCGTATGCTGCACTGACTTATTTAGCCTTTTTTTATCATGGAGATATCATGCCACTGTTTCGCTTATGTTTACTATCTGCGACATTACTAAGTTTAATAGGCTGCTCGGAGCCAGAGAAAATAGTTAAAGAAGAGCCGATTCGCCCTGTTAAATTATTTAGTATTGGTCATGATTCGCAAACAAACATACGCAGTTTTCCTGCGGAAGTCGTTGCAAACCAGGGCTCGTACCTGGCTTTTAGGGTCAATGGTGAGTTGGTTGAATTTCCTGTATTAGCCGGTGAGCAGGTAAAAAAAGGGCAACTATTGGCGAAATTAGACCCTGAAGATTTTCAATTACAATATAATGAGCGCAAAGCGCGCTATGAACTGGCTAAGTCGCAGCTAAAACGTATTAAACAACTATTTGATAAAAATATCACCAGTCAATCCGAGCTTGATCAAGCGGTTGCCAATGAACAAGTCGCTGAGTCAGCGTTTAAAATTGCAGAAACAAATTTAGAGTACAGTGAACTTCGTGCTCCTTTTGCTGGCATAGTAGCCAAAGTGTTTGTAAAAAACTTTGAAAGTATTAAAGCAAAACAAAATGTTTTGCGCTTAGAAACCCGTGATTTTATGGATGTAGCAATACAGGTTCCTGAAAAAATCGTGGCACGTATTCAAAAAGATACCCAATATCAACCTATGGTTGAATTTGATGGCTATCACGACAAGCAATACAAACTCACGCTTAAAGAATGGGATACCCAAGCCGATCCTGCAACACTCACCTATAAAGTGGTGTTTTCATTACCGGTGCCAGAAGATTTTAACTTACTTGCGGGTATGTCGGGACAAGTGATGATAGATTTGAGCAAAGTTACACGCTCACAAACCCCCTACACTATTTTACCTATTGAGTCGGTATTTTCAGATCCTAATAAAAGCCTAAGCGATAATGCCTATGTGTGGGTTTTTAATCAGCAAACTGGCACTGTGCATAAACAAGCAGTACAAGTGGGCCAATTGCATCACGACACTATTGAAGTTCTTAGCGGCGTAAAAGAAGGCCAACAAATTGTCTCTGCTGGTGTTCACTCTTTACAAGAGGGCATGTCTGTTCGCCCTTGGAATAAAGAGCGAGGCTTATAATTATGGGCTTTGCGCAACTATCTATTGAGAAAAAGGTCATTAGCTGGATGTTTACGCTGTTGCTGTTAATTGGCGGCAGTGTGTCTTATTTTGATTTAGGCCAGCTGGAAGACCCTGAATTCACTTTAAAAAAAGCCATGGTGATCACTTTATACCCGGGCGCCTCTCCACAGCAAGTAGAAGAAGAAGTCACATTTCCGATTGAAAATGCCATTCAACAGCTCCCTTATGTTGATTATGTCACCTCTATTTCATCCAATGGTAAATCACAAATTACCGTAGAAATGAAAAGCACCTATCGTAAACAAGAGCTTAGACAAATATGGGATGAAATGCGTCGTAAAATTAACGACCTTAGCCCGTCGCTGCCAAGTGGTGTTTACCCCAGTAATGTGATTGATGATTTTGCCGATGTTTACGGCGTTATGTTTGCCGTCACGGGCGATGGCTACTCGTATGATGAATTAAAAGACTATGTTGATTATTTAAAACGAGAACTTGTTTTAGTCAAAGGAGTGAGTAAAGTTACAATTGCGGGACAACAGCAGCCACAAGTAATGGTTGAGGTATCGACGCAAAAGCTTGCCCAACTCGGTATTGCGCCTAGTCATATTTATGATTTACTGCAATCACAAAACACCGTATCTAACGCTGGACGTATTCGCGTGGGTGATGAGTCTATTCGCTTGCACCCTACTGGTGAATTTAAAGATGTAAAAGAACTTGAAACCTTACTAATTTCAAAATCAGGTGCCAGCGAACTCATTTATCTAGGCGATGTTGCAAAGGTTTACCGTGAATATGCTGAAGTACCGACCAATGTGATTCATTACAATCAACAACAGGCTCTGCTTATTGGTGTGTCGTTTATGTCTGGGGTCAATGTTGTTGATGTGGGTAAACACATAGATGAGCACTTAGCATCTCTTGAGTATCAACGCCCGCATGGTATTGATATTAGCTCAGTGTATAACCAACCTAAAGAAGTAGAGCAGTCGGTAGATGGCTTTATTGTTAGTTTAATAGAGGCCATTGCAATAGTTATTGTAGTACTACTTATTTTTATGGGCTTTAAAAGTGGGGTTTTAATCGGCGGTATATTATTACTGACCGTATTAGGCACCTTTATATTTATGAAGCTGTTTGCGATTGACTTACAACGTATATCATTAGGTGCGCTAATTATTGCACTAGGTATGCTGGTCGATAACGCCATTGTTGTGACCGAAGGTATTCTCATCAACCTCAAGCGCGGACAAACAAAGCTTAAAGCGGCAGTTAATATTGTCGATCAAACTAAGTGGCCACTACTTGGCGCAACAGTTATTGCCATAACCGCTTTCGCACCGATTGGTTTAAGCTCAGATGCCAGTGGTGAATTTGCTGGTAGCTTATTTTGGGTGCTGTTTATTTCTTTGCTCTTGAGCTGGATCACCGCAATTACGCTCACGCCGTTTTTTGCCCACTTGATGTTTAAAGAAACCGAATTTAAACACGAACATAATCAAGAGCATGAAGACCCTTACCAAGGCATCATATTCAATGGTTATAAAGCGATATTAAATTTAGCTATGCGCTTTAGAAAAACAACCTTAGTCCTTATGGTTGCTCTTTTATGCAGCGCTGTAGTGGGGTTTGGTGCTGTGAAGCAATCATTTTTTCCAGCCTCGAATACCCCGATGTTTTATGTCGATTACTGGCAAGATCAAGGCGCTGATATTCGCGCAACCCTTGAGGGCATTAAGCAGCTAGAAGCTTATTTACAAAAGAATGAACTGGTCACAGAAATCACCAGTACGGTTGGCCAAGGTGCGCCGCGTTTTATGCTGACTTACGCGCCTGAAAAATCCTACCCTGCTTATGGACAGTTAATTATTCGTGTCACCAATCGTGAAGCCGTCGCAAAAGTCATGCAAAAAGTGCGCGATTACGCAAAGCAACATCCACTGTCAGCAAAGTTAAAAGTAAAACCAATGGAGATTGGCCCCTCAACTGATGCCAAAATAGAAGCGCGGTTCTCAGGCCCCGATCCGGTTGTTTTAAGACAGCTTTCATCACAGGCTAAAGAGATTATCGCTAAAGACGACGGTGCCTTTAACATTCGAGATGATTGGCGTGCACGCACTAAAATGATTCGTCCGCAATTTAATGAACAAAAAGCGCGCCGTTTAGGGATCACCAAATTTGATCTTGACCAAGTTCTGTTAACGAGCCTGTCGGGTAAGCAAGTAGGTGTATATCGTGATGGTACGCAATTATTGCCTATTATTGCCCGTTCACCGGCAAGCGAGCGTTTAAATGTAGACAGTGTTCACGATTTACAAATTTATAGCCCTGTTTTACGCGTGTTTGTGCCGGTTACCCAAGTGGTTGATGAATTTATTGTTGAGTGGGAAGACAGCTTAATTATGCGTCGCGATCGTAAACGCACCATTACTGTGATGGCAGATCATGATGTTTTGGGTGATGAAACGCCTGCAAAATTATTTGCTCGGGTTCGCGCTGAGGTTGAAGCAATTGATTTACCCCGTGGCTATGAAATGCAATGGGGCGGCGAGTTCGAATCATCAAGCAAAGCGAAAAAGGCTATTTTTGGCTCGTTACCACTGGGCTATTTAGCAATGTTTGCAGTAACAGTATTACTGTTTAACTCAGTGAAAAAACCTTTGGTTATTTGGGCAACTGTACCGCTGGCTATTATTGGTGTTAGTGCAGGCTTATTAGTGATGAATGCGCCGTTTAGCTTTATGGCGCTACTGGGCTTATTAAGCTTAAGCGGCATGCTAATTAAAAACGGCATTGTACTGGTTGATCAAATAAACTTAGAACTGAGTGAAGGTAAATCGCCATATCAAGCAGTGTTTGACTCAGGCGTAAGCCGTGTGCGCCCTGTAGCCATGGCCGCTATCACGACAATACTTGGCATGATCCCATTACTATTCGATGTATTTTTTCAGTCGATGGCGGTCACCATTATGTTTGGCTTAGGGTTTGCCACCATACTGACGCTAATTGTAGTGCCGGTTTTATACACTGTGGTATTTAGGATTGATTACCCTAAACAGTAGGCTAACAAAAAACGCAGCTAAGGCTGCGTTTTTATTTGCTTTTTTACACAAGCTTAATTACTTTTTTAAGCTTAACGTGCCACTGCTGCGGGTTTTGTTTCCTGTGGCAGTATTTGCTTTGTGAGTATTTGATTTACCCACATAAGTAGTAGAGCGTTTTTGATAAGGCGTATTTCGACTACTTTTTTTAGCTTGCTTTTGTTGCTCGTCATTATTTTCACGACGTAGTTTCCCGCCCTGAAAGTCACGCTTATGAGCAGATTTAGCGCCACTATTTTTAGCTTGTTCAGTGTAATTGCGCTGTTCAGTATCATCATAAAGTGAGTGTTCTTGCGTTTTACCTGAATCAGCAATTGAGTCGTTAATGACCGCCATTTCAGCGTCGCTTAAATGTCGCCACTGCCCTACTTTTAAGCCTTTGAGAGTTACGTTCATAATACGCACACGTTTTAGTGTAACCACTTCGTAACCTAAGTATTCACACATACGGCGAATTTGACGGTTTAAACCTTGGGTTAAAATAATGCTAAATTGCTGCGCACCAGTCTGAGTAACTTTACACTTTTTAGTCACGGTATCTAAAATAGGAATACCGTTCGCCATTTTATTTACAAACTGACGATTAAGTGGTTTGTCTACAGTAACCACATATTCTTTTTCGTGGTTATTGCCAGCTCGTAAGATTTTATTAACGATATCGCCTTCATTGGTTAAAAAAATCAGCCCTTCTGAGGGTCTGTCTAAACGACCAATCGGAAATATACGTTCAGGATAATTAACGGCTTTAACTATATTACTTTGAATTTTACGCTCTGTGGTACAGGTAATGCCCACAGGTTTATTATAAGCAATATACACACGTTTAGGTGGTGCTTTTAATGGTTTACCATCAACCAAAACTACATCTGATTGGGCAACTTTAACACCCATTTCTGGTAATTCGCCATTAACGGTAACACGACCTTGCTCAATATATTTATCGGCTTCGCGGCGAGAGCAAAACCCGGTTTCACTAATAAATTTATTTAAACGCTTCAAGTCTGTCATCAGGCAAATCTTCTTAAATATAAAGGCGCATAGTTTAAACTACTCAAGCTATTTTTTCGCGGTTAATTTTCGCTAATTTACGCCATAGGTATTCAAGCGGGCCTTGCTTAAAATACCGGCAATAAATAGCTGTAAATATAAGCTGTACAATCACTAAGCTAATAGCGACGAGCCAATAATCGAGTCGGTTAAATTTGAGCGTCCACTGCGGAAAAAACACTTTAAACAATAATAACTGCATAATGGTTTGGCTTATGTATAAAGTAAACGCTAAGCGTCCAACTTGTTGGATAAGCCCCCCTATGTGGGCGCTGTTGTCACAAAGTTTAACGATTAAATGAATATAAAGCAGTGCAACACATAAGGCAGCAAGTTCATTAACAGGCTCTTGTAAGGCATAACCAATACCTTGATTGTATGGCACTAACATTAACCTTAAGCTAATAAATAACGCACTTAATAGAATAAGCTTAATAAGCAGCGCCTTACTAAGCCCTTTACTAAACACACCGTATTTGTAAGCCAAAATACCAATTAGCATAAACCCAGCACTAGCCCACAATAATAAAATAGGCACAGCCAACAACATATAGGCGCTCATTGCTATATTTTGGCTAAAGTGAGCACCGATGCTTTGGTAGTAACTAGTGTATATTTCGTAGTACTCGGGGGAATCTCTGTATAATGGCGCCTCATTAAGTCCTAACATAAATATGGCAATAGTCATTAAAGAAATAAAAGTAAAAAGCGCAGCTTTGTTTTTAAGCTCTTCATTCGTGTAATCTAAATAGCGCAATATAAATAAACCTGACACCCCATATAAAAACAAAATGTCGCCCGCCCACAATAAAAAACCATGTATTAAGCCAAACACAATTAGCCAATGTAATCGTTTTTTTAGTGGCTCAGTGCATTGGTATCGCTGATACTGAATATAAAGACCCGCACCAAACAGTAAAGTGAATAAAGTGCGAAACCGCCCTTCAACAAATATAAGGCTTAGTATGTTTAGAAACTGATCACTAGGTGGTGGTGTTGTGAGTGGCGTATAATTAAGCTCGAAAATAGCGAAGGAAAAACAGTTAATAAATACCAGACCAAGTACGGCTATGCCCCTTATAAAGTCCATATTATAATTGCGCAAAGCATGAATTCCCTAAATATTATCTTTATAGCTATCGGCCCATTGTACCGCTTGTTTGTATAATTTTGGTAAAAAAGCACTGTCTAAATTAATCAGTAATACTGCATTCTCAAGCGCCCACCAGCTTCCTGTTTCGTAGGCTTTTACTGTTTCAAGGATATAATATAAGTTATTTTTTTCACCAGTTAACGCTGCTTTTATATCTTCCGGGAATGGAAGTTTATCAACCAGCAAGTCCATTGGCTTGTCTAAAATAGCATCGAGCAGTGAAAAAAGCCCCGTTAAAAATGCTTCACCTTGAACCTGCTTAGCAACTTTAGCGGCTATTAATTCACAAAACCGTGCGCGAATAACGCACATCTGCATGAGCTCTATAGGCTTAGAGCGTGCTGTATGGGCAGTGACAATTAAACTAACAAACTTTTTTAAACGTGCTTGGCCGAGGTAAACTAACGCTTGTTTTAACGACGAAATTTGGCTTTGTAGCGGAAACACACCGCTATTTAATAAACGCAGTAACTTGTAGGCCAATGCCGCATCAAGCTCAAATAAACCGGTGATCACTTTAACATCAGGATCTGGCTTCATTACTTCTGAGTAAATAGCGATCACTAGGCCGTAATTATAGTGAATATCTTTTTGTTCTATCATCACTGGGCGCGCAAAATAATAACCTTGAAAATAATCAAAGCCCATTTTACGGGCCAATTTATATTCTTCATCGGTTTCTATTTTTTCGGCTAGTAGTTTAATATTTTTGTACTTTTTAAGCTTATTAACCACCAGCGGAATTTCAGCAAGTGGAGTAAGGCGAATATCAAATTTAATTAAGTTGACCAGCTTTAAAAAGCGCTCCCACTGCGGCGTATAAACAAAATCATCCAGGGCTAATTTGTAGTTACTGTGAAATAGCTTGCGACATAGCTCGTAGGTATCGTCGGTGGGCTCTATGGTTTCAAGTAATTCAATTACAACATCTTTACAAGGTAAAAAATCACACAAATCAAGTTTTAACGACTCAGGGCCAATATTGATCAATGCTTTTTTACCCGAGGTAATGTGACGAGTACCTAGGTTAAGCTGGTTTTCCATGATAAGCCTCGCCGTTGCTTGACCATCAGATACACCAGGAAAGCAATTTTCAGGACTATCGCGAAATAGCAGTTCATAAGCAACTACATTTTGATTCCGATTTAGTATTGCTTGCCTTGCCACAAATACAGACACATTACCTACTTTATATTATTTCCACCAGACTAAGTAATTAAAGCGTAAATAAGAACGGATGTCACTGAACTTTATAAAATTTTTTAATATAAGTATGTTATATAATCAGTTACCACACTATCCCAACTAAATCGTGCATCAGCAGCTCGCCTTTTTATTGCTTGCCATTGCTTAGGGTTTGTTTGATATAGGCTAAGTGCCTCAGTTAAACTCTGCAAGAGTGCATCAGCTTGTGTACTTAGCGTATCGCCGTTAAAACAAAATCCACTGACATTATGCTCTACGGTATCTTTTAAACCTCCGACACTGTGCACTAAGCAAGGTTGGCCGGCTCGCATTGCGAGCATCTGGCTAATTCCACAGGGCTCAAAAGAACTCGGCATTAAAAATAAATCACCTAATTGATACATTAAATCGCCAACATCTTGCCCATAGCCTTTTAAAAACAAAAAGTTGTTATTACGTGCCATGGCGCAGGTAAAAAGGTGTTCAAGTTTACTATCGCCTGAGCCCAGCACAAGTAAACGCCCCTTAAATTGATTAATGATCTGACACACTGAATCAATAGTCAGGTCTTTGCTTTGTTGCTGGCAAAGTAACAATACTTTTTGCTCAGTGAGCCGCCCTACACTTGTTACAAGTGGCCCTTGCTTATCACACGCCATAAATTGTAAAACACGCTGATGGGCGATGTAGTGGCTGCTGTGTAATTGCGCGCTTTTTGCCATCCAACTAAACAAAGTCGATTCTATTTGCTCTAATAGCTGACTATAGGTTGCTTCATGTTCGTCTTGAATTGCGTAATCACAGCCGTTGAGTATGCCAATTAATTTGCCTTGCTCAGCCGCTTGTTGTAAATCTCGTTCAAGTCCTTCGCCACCAAAGAATCCGTGGGCGTCATTACTTGCTATTTGCACTTCTTGGCTATAACTCGGTGAAACCACATGTACTTTGTCGGCTAAATTAATGGCACTGCGCATAGGGTTAAAGCAATGCGGATAACGAGGGTCACATAATCGTTGCCCGTCGTAACTTAACGAGGGAAACCATGCTTCTAAGCTTGAATCATCCCCTTTAAAAGGACGAATTCCCTGCAAAGCTAAATTGTGCACCGTATATACCAAGCGCAGCTTAGCAAGCTTGCCATAACGAGGATTAAATTTAAGTAACACGGCCACACAGGCACTGTGCCAATCATGCAAATGTAAAGTGTTGGGTTGTGTTAATACGCCCTGTATCAGGGCTTCACAAATAGCGGCATTAAACAGTGCAAACTTGGTTGCATCGGTAGCAAATGGTCTATTATCGTTGTCGTTACAATACACACTCAATGATTGACTAAAAAGAGGATGACTTATAACTATTTGCCTCACCCCTTTTTGATTCTGTGTAATTTCAAACAAAGATAAAACGTGTGTCTCTGACTTAAATGCCACACTCACTTCACCAATAAAACAGCGCTCACCTAGTTCAAAACCATAATCAGGAATAACCACATCTACCGTCAGCCCCTGCGCCACTAACGCCTTTGGTACATCACGAATAACATCAGCAACACCACCAACTTTGGCATTAGGTAACGCATCATTCTCTGCAGCAACCATTAATACATGCATTAATTTACTCTTATAGTTTGCTGCAAGGCTTTCGCCTTGCTCTTTTAATTATTATTTATTAACGATGTGACTTATTGTCTAACTTCATCAGCATATCGCGGGTGACCAATACAATCCCTTTTTTTGATACCCGAAATCCATTGGCTTCATCGGTTTTACGATCAAAACCAATCTCTAATCCAGGTGGGATCTCACAGCTTCTATCTATAATTGCTCGCTTAATTTTACACCCTCGATTTACAATAGCACCGGGTAAAATGACCGACTCCTCAATGGTACAATATGAACGAATATGTACATTAGAAAATAATAATGATTTTCTCACTAAAGAGCCGGAAACAATACACCCACCCGACACCGTTGAGTCAACCGCCATCCCTCGGCGATCATCATCATCAAAAATAAATTTGGCAGGAGGAAGTTGCTCTTGGTAAGTCCAAATTGGCCAAGTAGGATCGTACAAATCCAGTTGAGGCTCTGGCATAACCAGTTCCATATTTGCTTCCCAAAACGAATCTAGAGTTCCCACATCGCGCCAATAGGGTTGTCCTACCTGTGCGGGATCTCTAAACGGGTAGGCAAACACATTATGCTCTTCAATAATAGCCGGAATTATATCATGGCCAAAATCACGCCCTGAGCCCTCTGTTTGCGCATCTTTTTGTAGCTGCTCAAATAAAAACTCAGTATTAAATACATAATTTCCCATTGATGCTAAACAGGTGCCTGGTTTACCAGGCACTGAGCTGGGCTCGGCAGGTTTTTCGTCAAACCGACGTACACGACTTTCTTCATCAACCGTCATCACACCAAAGGTACCCGCAGCTTCTTCAACCGGTACTTCTAAACAGCATACCGTCATGTCGGCGCCATTTTCTACATGCTTTGCCAACAGCCCGCCATAATCCATACGATACACATGGTCGCCAGATAAAATCATTACATATTTAGGTAACTCATGGCGAATAATATCCATATTTTGAAATACCGCATCGGCAGTACCGCAATACCATTCATCACCATGGCGCTGTGACGCAGGTAATATTTCAACTGACTCACCTAATTCCTTTTTAAAATGCCCCCACGCTCGATTTACATGGCGAATCAGTGAGTGTGATTTATATTGCGTTGCAATTCCGACACGTCTTACACCTGAGTTAATGCAATTTGATAGTGGAAAATCAATAATACGATGTTTACCACCAAAATAAACGGCGGGTTTAGCACGCCAGTCGGTTAGCTCATGCAAGCGAGAACCGCGACCTCCGGCAAGAATTAAAGCGTAGGTTTCTCTTGTTAAATTACTTATATAACGATTTGCATAACTGGGCATATTACTCTCTCCGTTTAGTGTCAGCTGTTAGTGTCAGTGTTTGTTTTTACTGTTTGGTGTGTGGTATCTAATGGAGTTAAATGCCATATATCATCACAATATTGACTAATTGTTCTGTCACTAGAAAATGAGCCACTGGCGGCAGTATTTAAAATACTCATTTGAGTCCAGTAGGTTTGATCTGCATAGGCTTTATCAACATCACGTTGCGCAGCTATATAGCTGGCAAAGTCATGGGCGGTTAACCAAGGATCGTTGTTACTTTTAATGCCATTAATCACATCGTCAAATAAGCCAGGTTCAAATAGATTGAAATGGCCACTTTCGAGTAAGTGCATCACACTATTCAAATCAGGGTTATTCGCAATTATTTCACTGGGGTTATAATGTGCTTTTATGTCGTCAATGTGCTCAGCTTGTGCGCCAAATAAGAAGAAGTTCTCAGCCCCAACAGCGTCACGTATTTCGATATTAGCGCCATCTAGGGTGCCTATTGTTAGCGCGCCATTCATCATAAACTTCATGTTGCCGGTACCTGAAGCCTCTTTGCCAGCGGTTGATACTTGCTCCGATAAGTCCGTTGCAGGGCAAATGGTTTCCATGGCGGTGACATTATAATTAGGTAAAAACGCGACTCTTAGAAAAGCAGATACCTGTGGGTCTTTATTGATCACCTCAGCAACATTATTAATGAGTTTAATGATTTTTTTAGCCATCATGTAACCCGGTGCTGCTTTACCACCTAATAAAACGCAACGAGGCACCATGCCTTGTGTGTCGCCACGGCGTATGCGGTCATATAAATGAATAACGTGTAAAATGTTAAGTAACTGGCGCTTATATTCGTGAATACGTTTTACCTGCACATCAAATAGCATATTGATATCAAACTCTACGCCACATCTTTGTTTTACTAAATCAACTAAGCGTTGTTTGTTTTGCTGTTTTGCTTGCTGCCACTTTATATGAAACTGCGGGTCATCGTAGTAACGACGTAATTGGCCAATTTGTGCAAAATCACCTATCCAGTCTTTGCCTATTTTTTCGCTAATGATCTGGCTTAAACTCGGATTGCAGTATGCAAGCCAGCGCCGTGGAGTAACACCATTGGTTTTGTTGTTAAATTTATCAGGCCATAGCGCGTAAAAATCTTTAAACAAACCCGCGGTTAATAACTGCGTATGTAGCGCTGCCACACCATTGACAGAGTAACTGCCGACAATGGCTAAAAAGGCCATACGTATTTGCGGCTCGCCCCCTTCTTCAATTAATGATAAATCCCGTTGTTTTTGCACATCACCTGGCCAATGCATGGCCACCTCGGCTAAAAAGCGGGCATTAATTTCATAAATAATCTCTAAAATACGCGGTAATAATTTAGCAAATAACGATACCGACCACTTCTCTAATGCCTCTGGTAGTAAGGTATGATTTGTGTAAGCCATGGTTTTGGTGGTGATATTCCATGCCTGATCCCAATCCAGTTCATGGTCATCAACTAAAATTCGCATCAGCTCGGCAACCGCAATACTTGGGTGGGTATCGTTAAGCTGAAACACATGATGCTGAGCAAATTCAGTAAAATCATTACCGTATTGTTCAATCCATTGTGTAAGTACATCTTGAATACTTGCAGATGATAAAAAGTATTGTTGACGTAATCTCAGCTCTTTACCATTTTCACTGCTGTCGTTAGGGTACAACACCATGGTTATTTGCTCAGCGAGATTTTTTTGTGCTACTGCTTCAGAATAACTTCCGGCATTAAATTCTGTTAAATTAAATTCGTCCGTTGCTTCAGACTTCCAAAGTCTAAGGGTATTAACAATATTATTTTTATAGCCCGGAATAGGTACATCATAAGGCACTGCTAATACATCTTGAGAACTGATCCATTGGCGATGCTCACGGCCAAATTTATCGGTGTAGCTTTGTACATAACCAGAAAACTTAACCCGTTTAGCTTGCTCCGGTGCGCTTAATTCCCAAGGATGACCTTCTCGTAACCAGTTATCTGGTTGCTCAACCTGATTACCCTCTTTTATTGACTGATTAAACATACCATATTCATAACGAATACCGTAACCGACCACTGGCAGCGCTAAACTGGCACAGCTATCTAAAAAACAAGCCGCTAGTCGCCCTAAACCGCCATTGCCTAAACCGGCATCATGCTCAGCTTGTTCCACACTTTCAAGCTCAGTACAGTAAGCTTGCAGTGCCTTTGTAACTTGTGATTCTAAATCTAGATTTAATACTGCATTACCCAGCGCTCTGCCCATTAAAAACTCTAACGATAAATAGGCTGTTTTACGGCGTTTTTGTTGTTTTATTTGTTGATTGGTTTCCCTGCAGCGTGCCACTAATCGGTCTCTGATCGTCAGTGCTAATGCATGATACAAATACAGCTGTGACTCGCCCACCACATCACGCCCTAAGGTGTAATAAAAGTGCCGTGTTAAATCATCACTTAAAGTACTTTCGTCTATCACTGGGCCTGCTTGCCAGCCTTTTACTACACACACTTGCTCGTCTTGCTTAGTCATAATCATCGCCTTCTAAATTGGCACTAAAAACCCAACTACTTTGTGCTGAAATATTCACGGTTGCATCTTCTTGAATAACAGATGATGCGTTATTTACACTTGATAACACTAACGTCCATGGCGCGATAATGGGCGATTGTGGTAATTGGCAGACCACAGGCTGTTTACTAGCATTAAGAATAATCAATAACGCATGCTTATTTTGCTTATCAAGTAAGCTATACATTAAAAATTGCCGTGTATCTTCATGCCAATGTGTTTCATCCATTTTTTTACCTTGCTCGGTAAACCACTTAACGGTGAAGCGCTCATCAATATCATCCAAAAACACACTGTGTTTAAATGCACTGTGGCCACGCCTGATTTTTAGCGCATCATCAATAAACTGAATCAATGTATGATTCAGTTGTGAGTCTTTCCAGGCAAGCCAGCTGGTGCGATTATTTTGACAATAAGCGTTATTATTACCGCCTTGCGAGTGCGCCATCTCACTGCCAGCGGCTATCATTGGCACGCCTTTGGAGAGTAATAAGGTGAGTAGAAAGTTTTTTTGTTGTTGTAAGCGCAAACTCATTACTTCTGGGTCGCTGGTAAATCCCTCAACCCCGCAGTTAAACGAATAATTAGCGCTATGGCCATCTTGGTTGTTTTCACCATTGGCCTGGTTATGTTTTTGCTCATAACTGACTAAGTCGGCTAACGTAAACCCATCATGGCTGGTAATAAAGTTAATGCTATTTAGCGGGCCTCGGTTACTGTGTTCAAAAATATCAAACGAGCCATGTAAACGCTTTGCCACATCACTAATAATGCCTTTTTCACTTTGCCAAAAGCGTTTAATCACATCACGATATTGATCGTTCCACTCTCGCCAAGGTGAAGGAAATGCACCAAGCTGATAACCACCAGGGCCTATATCCCACGGCTCACTGATCAGTTTCACTTTATTTAACACAGGATCTTGGGCAATTGCTTGTAAAAAGGTGTGAGACGCACTAAAGCCCGTATTTGAACGCGCTAAAATGGTGGCTAAATCAAATCGAAAGCCATCAACGCCCATAACTTCAACCCAGTAACGTAAGCTGTCGAGTACCAATTGTAAGGTTTTAGGGTGATCGATATTTAACGTATTGCCACACCCTGTATCATTAATATAAACATTGGGTTGCCCCTCAATGGTGCGATAATATGTCAGGTTGTCGAGCCCTCGCAGAGATAAAATAGGGCCATCATTTCCTCCCTCTGCGGTGTGGTTGTATACCACATCCAAAATAACTTCAATATTGGCGCGATGTAACTCACTAACCATTTGTTTAAATTCGTTTATATCGTCATTAACCAAATAGTCTTTATGAGGAGTAAAAAAATTAAGACTATTATAGCCCCAATAATTTTGCAGTCCTTTAGCGGTTAAAAACTGTTCGCTTATAAAAGCATGCACAGGCAAAAGCTCAATAGCCGTTACCCCTAAACTTTTTAAATGATCAATAAAACTGGGATGACTCAAACCTAAAAATGTCCCTTGTAGCGCTTTAGGGATATCAGGATGGCGACAGGTGGCACCTTTAACATGGCACTCATAAATAACGGTATTGGCCCAACTATGCTGTGGCTTATTATTTGAATAAGCAACCGGCGCAGTCACTTTTGATTTAGGCATATCTATCGCATTATTAACCACGCTTTTAGTGCCAATGGGCATTTGCCCGTAATGACGTTCGCTCCAAGTAAATTCGTTAAACAAGTCTTTTGCATACGGATCAATCAGTAATTTATGCTCATTAAATAACATGCCTTTTTCTGGGCTGTATTCGCCATCAACCCTAAAGCCATACAATGCGCCTGTGCTTAATGGGGCTATGTGAATGCTCCATACGCCGCCTTCATTAATATTCATGGCTATTTTTAATATTTCTGTATGACCACTTTTATCAAATAAGCACACAAAAGCTTGGCTTGCATTAGGGGCATACAAGGCAAAATTAACGCCTTGGTTTTGTACACTCGAACCCAGTGGCAAAGGCACACCCTGAGTAACCTCAAAGCAATTACTCATCATTCACCTTTTCTAAGTAAAGTGTGGTTAAGCCGCCAATATTAACTGTAATACTGTGATCAAACCCATGACTTGGCTGAACGACTGAATGGATAAGCTGGTTTTTATCCTCTGTGACAAGATAACCTGAGCCAAAAAAGCAGACCTCATCGGTATTTAATACCACTTTATATGTGCCCTTCGCTGGCACACCTAAGGTGTAGTGTTGATAAGCCGTTGGTGTAAAGTTAGCGACAATAACCATAAAGTGGTCAGCATTTTTAGCATAACGAATAAAGCTAAACATACTCTGCTGGCTGTTATTATTATCTATCCATGAAAAGCCCGTTGCACAGCTATCGAGCTCATATAAAGATGGATGCGCTTGATACACTTGATTAAGGCGTTTAACCGTATGCTGAATCCCTTGATGGCTTTGATGCTCAAGCAAGTGCCAGTCTAGTGAATGGTCATGATCCCACTCTTTACGCTGTGCTATTTCGGCGCCCATAAACAGTAATTTTTTACCTGGGTGTGCCCACATAAACGCATAATAAGCACGTAAGTTTGCAAACTGCTGCCAATCGTCACTGGGCATTTTGTTTAGTAGTGATCCCTTGCCATGCACCACTTCATCATGACTGAGCGGTAAAATGTAATTTTCACTAAATGCATACACCATAGAAAATGTCATTTTATGATGGTGATATTTTCTAAATAACGGATCTTGCTGCATATAATCTAAGCTGTCATTCATCCAGCCCATATTCCATTTATAGCCAAAACCTAAGCCATTGTGTTCAACACTTTGCGTGACCCCAGGCCAAGCCGTTGACTCCTCAGCCACCATCATAATGCCGGGGTTATTTTTATAACTGCGTAAGTTCACTTGTTTTAGGCACTCTATCGCCCCTAAGTTTTCTCGACCGCCATAACAATTAGCTACCCACTGTCCTTCTTTACGACTGTAATCAAGGTAAAGCATTGACGCCACCGCATCCACACGCAGTCCGTCTATGCCAAATTGGCTAAGCCAATACATCGCATTAGAAATTAAAAAGCTTTTTACTTCAGGGCGGTCATAATTATAAATATAGGTGTTCCAATCAGGATGAAACCCTTGGCGCATATCAGCGTGTTCGTATAAATGGGTGCCATCAAAGCAATGTAAGCCATGTGGGTCGCTTGGAAAGTGCCCAGGAACCCAATCAAGTAATATGCCTATGTTAGCTTTATGACATTGTTCAATTAAGTATTTAAAGCTGTTGTAATCACCAAAGCGGCTCGTAGGGGCAAACAGCCCTACTGGCTGATAACCCCAAGAGCCATCAAACGGGTATTCACTGATCGGCATAAGTTGTAAATGCGTGAACCCCATTTCAATCACGTAACCTACAAGCTTATCTGCAAGCTCGGTGTAGCTTAAGTAACGGTTATGCTCAGCGCGTTGCCAGGAGCCTAAGTGCACTTCATAAATACTGATAGCCGCATCAATATGATTACGCTTTTGGCGATTTATAATCGCTTGTTCACTTAGTAAAATAGGCGCTGGTTTGTACTGTAATATACTGGCAGTGCCCGGTGCTTGCTGCATTTTAAATGCAAAAGGATCGGCTTTATCTAAAACCTCGCCACTGAGCGTAGTAATAGCAAATTTATAGCACATGTCTGCACTTAAACCCGGGATAAATAATTCCCATACCCCACTTGCCGGATGAAATCGCATAAAATGGCGATTCGCTTGCCAAAAATTAAACTCACCAATAACCGATACACTGGCGGCATTAGGCGCCCACACACAAAAACGAACACCATCTACCCCTTGTTGTGTAGTAAATTGCGCACCTAGGTGAGTATAAGCATGCTCAAGGCTACCTTCGTTAAACAAATACATAGCCTGTTCATCCAATGTACTGCTGAAGCTGTATTCATCGTAAAATATAACATCGCTATTTTCATAACTAACTTGGCATTGGTAAATACTGCTAGGCATGCTTGATAACTCAGCGATAAATAAATCACTGTGTTTATAGCGTAACGCGCTAATAACTTGACCATCAATTAACAGTTCGACGCGTAATGCCGCTGGCAAATACACGCGTATTTCAGTGCCACTTTGGGTGTTGTGCGCGCCTAAAAAACTAAACGGGTCTTTAAATCGCCCTGCAGTTAATGCGTTTACCTGTGCGTCATAATCAACTAATTGCGTTGATACCCTATTTTTAGTACTGCCCATTTACGCATTCCTTATTGAATGTATTGCAGCCAAAAGAGCAGCATTATCTTTAAAAATATCGTCGCACGTATGTGTGAGTACCCGTCGCCAATTAGGATACTCTTTATCGGTGCCAGGAATATTGACTGGGTAGTGTTGCTTGTCTAAATCATCAAGCTGTAATGCAAATAAACGAGACGGCGATTTAGCTAAACATACAGCCAAAGCGCTATAAACGTCAAAAGCATCCGTGTTAAGTGAAAAGGAAGTGTTTTGTGGATTTAAAAAGCGTAATAACCGGTGTTGCTCTTGCTCTCGCTGCTGAACTAACTGCTGATACTCATCAGTATCAATCAGCCCATACTGCTGTTTAATTTTTAAATCGCTATGCTGCCACCAGCCCACAAATGGCGGTACATCATGATTGGCTATCATTAGCAGGCATTGCTCGCTAAGATCATCGCTATTTACAAATTCATCATTTTGTTGTTTTTCAAAATAAAATAAGCTGTTTGAGAAAATGCCACTATCAACCAGTGCCTCTTTTACCTCCGGTGGTACAACCCCTAAATCTTCGCCTATTACTATGGCCTGATTAAGATGAGATTCAATTTTTAAAATTGCTAATAAATGCTCAAATGGGTAGTACACATAACAGCCATCTTGGGTATCATTGTTTATGAAACACCACCACAAACGCCTAATCGCCATTACATGGTCGATTCGTAACCCGCCTACAGCATCCATATTGGCGCGTATAAGTGAGCGATAAAACTGATAGTTATTGTCAGCAAGGCGCTGCGGGTTTATTGCTGGCAGCCCCCAATTTTGGCCGTTAGGTGCCCAAGGATCTGGTGGTGCACCAAGGGTTGCATCTTGACTAAATAATCCCTGCTGATATTTAAATTCAGTGCCCTCATTAGCACAGCCCACCGCTAAATCATTGATTAAACCAATCGCCATCCCTTGGTCAATACAATGCTGTTGGCATTGCGTAAGTTGGCTGTGTGCTTGCCATTGGAGGTAATATTCAAATGTGGGTTCTGTGGTTTCTAACAGAGCCAGTACATCACTGTACTGTTTACAAAACGCACTAAATTCGTTTTGCCGTGCTTGACTGCCCTGTTGTTGAAAATGCTTAAAAAGCAGCTTAAAAGCAGCATATTTACACTTAGTAACCGTTTTATAATCAATAAAGGCTACACCTTGGTCGCTGTATTTACTTGAGGTATTAGCAGATAACAACTTAGTTAAATCCGGATTGTTAAAGCTGTCTGGCGATAAATTAATTGCGATATATAGCGGATTGAGTAAGGCACGATTGTTTGGGTTGTAGGGGCTGGCGCACTCAGGGTTATCTACAAACAATAAGTGCAATGGGTTAAGTAAAATATAGTCCATATTTTGCTTTGCACATAAGGTTGCCAACTCAAGTAAATCACTAAAATCGCCAATCCCGAGTCCGGCTTTATTTTTTAATGTATATAACTGAATTGATAAGCCAAAGCGTTTTTTATCCGCTATTTGGTAGGCTTGTTCAGGGGTCGACCAAATTTGTGTTTTAGCTGATTGCTCACCCATCGTTAATAACGCATCATAATAGCCGGTTGGTAAATGCGTCAGTGGTAGCGCTATTTCTATATAACGACACCCATTTACAAAGTACTCACCTAATGCTGCATACTGAGCAATGTGTTCAAATTGCAGCTTTATATTTAATTCTGCCACAGTTAATGTAATTTTGTGATGCGTATCAGCTTCATTAACACGCACCTTTAGCACATTACTAGCCTGATCTATTATGCTAACAGCAGGTGCGAGTGTTAACCATGTAGCCGCATCCAATTGATAATTTAACTGGGTTATTTGCGCCGTATCACGTGTGTCAACGCCACAGCAGTGCAAAGCAGATTTACGGGTGTCTTCGCTAAATATAACGTGTTCACCCGTATACTTAGTGTATTCGTAACCAATACCATGCAAATAAAACAATTGCGATAGTGCGTCCATTCAGCGACCTTAATTAATGCGTTGTGTATTTACTATACTATTTTCTGTACCAAAATTATTAGCAATATACCCATCAGCCTGATGATCGTTATCCCACTGTTTACCATTTATTAAATAGCGAAAATGAAACTCTTTATCAACGGGAAGACGTTGCTTGCATTTAAATACGCCAAGCTTTTTGTTGTGCTTCATTGGCACCGGCTGCCAATCATTAAATTCTCCAAGTAAACAGACATCATCTGCATCTGGGTGAGAAAATTCAAAGGTTACTTCTGCTTCATTTTTTGTTTTAAAAAAGCGTTTATTCAACATAATAGGCTCCAACTAAACCATAAGGGTTATTCATCTTTGCCACAGGCCAAACAGCTTAAAAAGGCGATGTGGAATCCATTCATTCACATAAAAACAGCTTTAAAGTTAATCAAAACTTTATTTACGCATTATTACAGTGCGTTATTTATTTTACCGCACTGGTTTGGTGCAATTTTAACCATTAAAACTGATTTTTAAGTAAGCACTGCAACTGAGCAACTTTTAAACCAACTACACCATAACAGCTAATTAATTTGCTTTTGTCCTTATACACATACTTATTAATTTTTATTACTACATTAAAACTATAAAAACCTTTAGCTTAACAACATCATCAGCGATAATAACTATCTACTCAGCCAACCCGATGAACACTTAAATACAATGTTGAAAAAAAGCATCCTTATTACTTCTGTTATCGTCTTTAGCATCATTACGGCTGTTGTAGGCAGTTCAATTTATACACTATATAGTAAAAAGGTGGTCTCTGTAGACCCAAAACTAAAAGAAATTTCAGGCATTGAGTTTGATAAACATAAACGGCTTTGGGCTATTAACGACAGCGGTGATGAGCCAAAGCTTTATCGTCTAAATAAAGACGGCTCTATTGCTAAAGAAATTTTAGTCAGCAACGCAAAAAACATTGATTGGGAGGACATGACGCAAAATAAGTTTGGTCATTTCTTTTTAGGCGACTTTGGTAATAATAAAAATGATCGTAAATGGCTAACAATTTATAAAATAGAAAACCCTATAGATATAAAAACCAATACAACAGAAGCTGAAATTATAAAGTTTACCTACCCAGAATTAGATGGCAGCCCAATACAACCTGATCAACGTAATTATGACTTAGAAGCGTTTGTGGCTTTTGGTCGACATTTATACTTGTTTACTAAAAATCGCACAGAGCCATTCGATGGAATTACTAACGTTTACAAAGTAGGTGACCATGCAGCGAATTTTGATGCCCAGCTGATAGATTCATTTAAAACGTGCACCACCATGGAAAAGCTTTGCTGGATCACATCCGCAGCACTTAGCCCAGATAGAAAAAAGCTCGCGCTATTAGATTCAACCAGTATTTGGCTGTTTGAAAACTTTAAAGGCGATAAGTTTTTCTCTGGCGATGTATTTAAAATTGACTTAGGTATTGTAACCCAAAAAGAGGCAATCACCTTTTATGATGACAATACAATCGCCTTTACCGATGAGGAGTTTAAAGGCATTGGCGGCAATGTTTATTTTATAAAGCTCGACCAAGTAACCAAAGTGAAAGTGCAGCGAAGCCATCCTCAGCCGCAGTAGTTTAAAATAAATCTATTTCTGAGGAATTAACTTGTACACTGATTAAGTTCTCGGCAAGTAAATCTTCATAGATACAAAATTTATCTCGGCCATTATTTTTTGCATAATAAAGCGCTTTATCTGCGCTTTCTAGCACTGCAATTGGAAAATCATAAGGACTAATACGCGCTAAACCAGCACTGATCGTCATATTTTCAACAAAAGGAAACGATGTATCTCTAATGAGCTGTATAAATTCAGCCATTTTATTACTGATTGAGTCAGCATCTGTGGGCTCAAAAACAATCACGAATTCTTCCCCACCAAAACGAAAAATTAAATCTGTTGAGCGAAAAAAGTGACGCATTTTTTGCGCTAATACGAGTAACACTTCATCTCCACAGATATGACCGTATTGATCATTTATATTTTTAAAATGATCAATATCTAAAATAGCCAGCCAAGATGTTGATGCCTGCTTTTGTTGCCTTTTATCTTTATCTCGGGATGAGCCGTGCATTTTTAATACTTGTTTTTCAATTAGCTGTTTTATTTTTTTCTCAAAGGTCTGTCTATTTAACAGACCCGTTAATTTGTCTCTTTCGTTTTTCATGGAGTATCACTAAATAACCTGAACTCCGGATAATAAATCCATCTCAAGCAGCTATTTTCAGCGCTAACTGCGTTGAATTTACTTGCAATAGGCTAGCTATTGACGCGTAATTTCGCCTTGTTTTCACTAAAAATCTCTAGCTTGAGAAAATAAAAATAAATATCATTTTGATTCAATATGTTAGTAAATCTCTTAACCAGAGTTCAGGTTAAATAGTTTTCAAATATGCGGCAAAAAGCATTTAGCATCACTTGAGCCGAACTATCAAACTTTTTGAAACCACAAAAATGGCAGCAACTGTTTTTTCTTGGCGGGTAATGGGGAGCCAACGGCGTTCAATTCCATCGGCAGACTGAACAGTAATAATACAGGCAGAACGTAAACACGATAGAAGTTCATCCTCAGGCTGTGCAACAATTTGTCGTTGTACCCACTCGAATTGCTTTTCACCCGTCACTTTTAAGCAAAGACTTTGCTCAATAGTCAGTTGGCCTTGAACTTCTATATCTTTATAAACTGAGACTTCTTTACAGCCTATAAATTCTTGGATGGTCGATATCAAACTATATTCAAGAGAATCTACATCTCTATTTTTTGTTATTTTGATGACTGAATTCAGTAAATTTTCTTGCATTGTACTCCCTAAAGCAAACTGGGCGTTTGAGCATTAATAAAATTTAGCATAGACCACGCAGTGGAATATGCTAAATAAAAATTAAAGCATCAATGCTCATCCAGTTTAGGAGCCGCATTTTTAATAAATTAAGAACTGTAAGCGCTATTTTAGCTATTGGTCATGCAATTAATAAACTTCTCAGAGAGCTGTGTTATTGCCACTTTATCAGTGTACATAGGCTCGTTATTTTTTATTATAAACTCAGCACATTGTGCTTGAGATTGTTTGAATTTTTGCTTACATGAGTTTACCGATTCGCCAATTACTTCTTGGTAGATGCTTTCATCACACAAGCTATCGGCAAATTGACTCGCCCCGGTAATAATTTCATTAATGCTGACAGGAGAGGATTCTAATTTGAAGAATATATCGCTGTAAGTTTCAACCGTTATGCTCTGTGCAGGGTCAAATAAAGTCGCTTTTGCACTTAAATATGAGCCAGCTATTAATAATGCCACAGCAGCCATTGTTGTGTATTTCATAACATTTCCTTGTAAAGTCTTAGCCCAGTGGTGCCAAAAACGTCCTATTTCACTCACACCTTATTAGCCAATGCTAATAAGATTAATAACTGTATTGATGAGATTTTTTAAGTACTGGAGGATTGCAACAAATGTAGGGCAATAAGCCTATTGATTTGGTTAAAAACATTCCTTGTTCCTAATATCAAGTAGACTACAATCAAGTTAGCTTAAATGCAAATAATTAATGCTCACTGAATGTACTAAATAAATCGAATTAACGCTTAAATTTAGTCTCTAAAATAACCGATGAACGGGTACGCTCTACCCCATCTAAGTTACCAATATCATCAAGTAAGTGGCTTAACTGCTCAAGGTTCTGTGCTTCTACAATAGCAATTAAATCAAACTCTCCACTGATTGCATACAACTGAGAAATCGCATCAATTTGCTTTAATTCAATATTAGTTTTTGTTGTTAGCTTCTGTTTTACTTTTATTGAAACATGCGCAGAGACCAAGCTATTTAAAAAGTCATCTCCAAAGTCAACGCTATAACCCTTAATGATCCCACTTTGCTCTAATTTTAGCATTCGGCTTTGCACCGTTGAACGAGATAAACTCAAATGCCTTGCTAAGTCAGAAATGCTAGCGCGGGCGTTCGTTTTTAATACTGAGAGTAGTTTTTCATCTTGGGGAGTTATCATAATGCTAATTAAATTCGTTAATTTGACTATTATTCTAATCATTTTTCACAAAATAGCACTGCAAATTTCATTCATAACCTTTGATAATGACATTTTTAATAAGTAAAACACATTGTATTGCTGAATCATCCTGACCTTATCGTTATTTTTTCAGCAACGTATTTTTTTATGTGAATAATTTAGGTGTAAAAATGCAAGTAACCAGAGATTTATTTAACGACGTAATGGTCCCTAATTACAACCCTTCGGCTGTTGTTCCTGTTCGCGGTGAAGGCTCACGTGTGTGGGATCAGAACAATAACGAATTTATCGATTTTGCCGGTGGTATTGCAGTTAATTGTTTAGGGCATTGCCATCCTGCATTAGTCGGTGCACTTAAAGAGCAAGGCGAAAAAATTTGGCACTTATCAAATGTAATGACCAATGAGCCAGCTCTTCGTCTAGCTAAAAAAATGGTTGATGCCACGTTTGCTGAAAAAGTTTACTTTGCAAACTCAGGGGCTGAAGCAAACGAAGCAGCATTAAAATTAGCACGTCGCTTTGCACTGGATAAATTTGGTGCTGAAAAAACTAAAATTATTGCTTTCAATAAAGGTTTTCATGGTCGTACATTTTTCACTGTAACAGTGGGTGGCCAAGCTGCTTATTCTGACGGTTTTGGTCCAAAACCTGCTGATATTGTTCATTGTGACTACAATGATATTGCCGCTTTTGAAGCCTTAATTGGTGATGATACCTGTGCGGTAATGATGGAGCCATTACAAGGTGAAGGCGGCATTGTGCCACCAACTAATGAATTTGCACAAAAAGTACGTGAACTGTGTACTAAACACAACGCACTACTTATTTTTGATGAAGTGCAAACAGGCGTTGGCCGTACAGGTCACTTATACGCATACGAAGGCTTAGATGTTATTCCTGATATATTAACTACGGCTAAAGCCTTAGGTGGCGGTTTTCCAATTGGCGCTATGATCACCACCACTGAAATTGCAGCACACCTAAAAGTAGGCACGCATGGGTCTACATATGGTGGTAACCCGTTGGCTTGTGCTGTTGCAGAAGCGGCATTTGATACCGTTAATACGCCTGCTGTATTAGATGGCGTAAAAGAGCGTGAACAAATGTTCCGTGATGGTTTAAATGCAATTAATGAAAAATACCATGTATTTAGCGAAGTCCGTGGTAAAGGCTTACTAATCGGTGCGGTACTAAATGAGAAATTTGAAGGCCGTGCTCGTGACTTTTTAGTAGCAAGTGCAAATAACGGCTTAATGAACTTAGTAGCCGGTATGAACGTTATTCGTTTTACACCTTCATTAGTGATTCCATTTGAGGACATTAAAGAAGGCTTAGCTCGCTTTGAAAAAGCAGTAAGCGATGTAGTAAACGGTTAATAACTAAGTAAAACATAACTAAGTCCTGAGGCAAACACACGTTTACCTCAGGATTTTATATGTTGTTGGAGCAAGTAGTTAATGCAAGTATTACGTCCTATTACTGTCAATGATTTTGCAGCACTTAAAGAGATTGCCATTGAGTCTGGCCATGGCTTTACCTCTTTACCTGTCGATGATGGGCAACTACAAGAAAAAATTGATCGTGCGCAAAACAGTTTTACTAAAAACGTAGATAAGCCCATCGACGAAAGCTATCTATTTGTTTTAGAAGACAGTGAAACCGGCAAGGTAATTGGTACTACCGCCATTGAAGCGGCCGTCGGGTTATCTGTACCTTTGTATCATTATCATCTAGGTAAAACCGTTCACCATTCACCCACTTTAAACGTTTACAATACCGTAGATATTTTGAGTATGTGTAACGACTACACTGGCTGCTCAGAAATATGTACTTTATTTTTACGTGAAGACAGTAGAAAAGGCCTGACGGGACGTTTTTTATCACGTTCACGTTTTTTATTTATGGCGCAACACAGCGAGCGCTTTGCCGACACAGTAATTGCTGAGATGCGTGGTGTTAGCGATGAAGACGGTCACTCGCCATTTTGGCAATGGTTGCAGGAACACTTTTTTAGCATTGAATTCCCACAAGCCGACCATTTAGTGGGATTAGGCGATAAAGTGTTTATTAGCGAACTCATGCCTAAATACCCTATCTATGTGAATTTGCTGAGCAAAAAAGCACAAGCGGTGATTGGCCATGTGCATGATAAAACCAAACCAGCACTTAAACTGCTTGAAAAAGAAGGCTTTGAACACCGCGGATACGTTGATTTATTTGACGCAGGCCCCACAGTAGAAGCAAAGCTCGGTAATATTCGCAGTATTCGTGATTCACAGGTGTGCCCTATTACTATTGGCGAGCTTGAACATATCAATGAGCAAAGCTCAGACACCCTTGCTATTTGTAATCAAGGGGTTAGCGATTTCAGAGCCACATTTACTAAACATGCTCATTACAATCAGGCAAAGCACACCTTAATCATCAGCCAAGAAGTAGCTGATGCACTTCATTTAAAACAAGGAGATGCAGCGCGATTTTTCCGCCTGTAACATTATTTATGAACACACAACTAATTAATAATCAATGGCTTGTAGGCAAAGGCCCAGCGTTTGATTCTATTAACCCAAGTAATGGTGAAATTGTATGGCAAGGTAATGGCGCCAACGCAGAGCAAGTTGACAGTGCCATTAAAGCGGCAAGAGCCGCGCAAGTTCAATGGGCAGACATGCCAATTGAGCAACGTATTACTATTTTAGAAAACTTCGTAGCCCAACTAAAAGAACACAGCGAAGAGTTTGCCACTATTATTGCTCGTGAAACAGGTAAACCGCTATGGGAAACACGCACAGAAGTGGGCGCGATGAAAGGCAAAGTGGCCATTGCGATCCGTGCTTACAATGAACGTACTGGTACAACCGAAAACCCAATGCCTGGTGCAAAAGCCTTTATTCGCCACAAACCTCACGGTGTGGTCGCTATTTTTGGTCCGTATAATTTCCCTGGGCATTTACCAAACGGCCATATTGTACCAGCCATACTAGCCGGTAATACCGTGGTATTTAAACCATCAGAATTAACTCCTCATGTAGCGCAGTTTACGCTAGAACTATGGTTAAAAGCAGGCTTACCTGCTGGGGTTATAAACCTTGTTCAAGGTGAGTTAGAAACAGGTAAAGCGCTGGCCTCACATCAAGATATAGATGGCCTATTTTTTACTGGTAGCTCAAACACAGGTCATTTATTACATAAACAATTTGCCGGCCACCCAGGTAAAATTTTAGCGCTTGAAATGGGCGGTAATAACCCGCTAGTGGTTAAAGATGTTGCTGATGTTAGCGCCGCCGTGCACGATATTATTCAATCGGGCTTTATTACTTCGGGTCAGCGTTGTACTTGTGCACGCCGTTTATTTATTGAAAAGTCGCCCAATGGCGATGCTATTTTAGAAAAGCTGATCAGCGCCACCAAAAATATCCTAGTAGACGATAGCTTTGCGGACGATCAACCTTTTATGGGTGCCATGATCAGTGAAAAAGCCGCATTAGGCATGGTTGCAGCGCAAGCTGAGCTAGTTAAACAAGGTGCTGAGATTCTTGTTGAGCTTAAACAGTTAAAATCAGGCACTGGGTTTGTAAGCCCGGGCATTATTGATGTCACTAATATAAGCGAAATTGCCGATGAAGAACACTTTGGCCCGCTTATAAAAGTATATCGTTACACTGATTTCAATAGCGCTATAACAGAAGCAAACAACACCAGCTTTGGTTTATCTGCTGGTTTACTTGCTGATAGCGAAGATGATTACAGTCACTTTTTAAAACGTATTCGTGCCGGTATTGTTAACTGGAACCGCCCTATTACAGGCGCATCAAGCGCAGCGCCATTTGGTGGTATAGGTGCCAGTGGCAACCACAGAGCCAGTGCATACTACGCTGCAGATTATTGCGCATACCCAGTGGCCTCTGTAGAGTCAGAAAAAGTTAACTTACCGCAAACCCTCGCGCCGGGCTTAATAATTGAATAACAATTTAAATAGATTTAAGGATTTACCATGCATACTGATGTAAACACATTATTTGATAACCTGTGGCAAAACTACCTAAGCGTAACGCCATCGGCTGACAAAATTCATGACCTATTAGGCTCAACGCAAAAAGACGACATAATCAACGATCATATTGCGCTGCGTACTTTTAATATTGAAAAAGTAGGCCTTGAAAAACTAGCTGCACACTTTTTAGCCATTGGCTACAAAGAATGTGGTGAGTACCATTTTGAAGCAAAAAAACTCTACGCTAAGCACTACGAGCACAGCGATCCAACGCAACCTAAAGTGTTTATTTCTGAGTTATTAGTTGAAAAATGTTCACCTGAGCTTCAAGCAATTGTTACTGATATGGTTGCACAAATTGACGAAAGTGCGGTGACTGCCGATAACTTTTTATATTCAGGTACACATTGGCAAGTAAGCACTGATACTTACAAAAAGCTATTAGCAGAGAGCGAATATGCGGCGTGGATGTCTGCGTGGGGTTACCGTGCAAATCACTTTACTGTGAACATTAATACCTTAGCTAAGTTTGATAACATCCATGATGTAAACCAAGCTCTTAAAGATGCTGGTTTTTCACTTAATACCTCAGGGGGTGAAGTAAAAGGCTCACCAGAGGTACTATTAGAGCAATCATCAACATTAGCTGATGAATACGCTGTAACCTTTAGCGATGGCGATATGCGCATTCCTAGCTGTTTTTACGAGTTTGCTATTCGTTATCCAAAACCTGATGGTGAAATTTACACCGGTTTTGTCGCTGCCTCTGCAGACAAAATATTTGAAAGCACCAACGCACGATAACCAAAGTGTGTTGAATTTAAAAAGCCCACTTTTGGGCTTTTTTTATGCCTAATGAATGGTTTAAAACAATTTTATGTATCGATAAAACAATAAAAAATGAGAACAATTAATTGCCCCCTTATGGGCATGCAGGCTTATGTGTGTAAACTTAAACGCAGTTGCTTATTCCCACTGCGTTTTTTACTAAAAAAGGAGCAGCTTTCCTCTTTAATATTATAAAAACAACGGTTTATAGTCATTTTCTAATTGTTCAAAAGACAAATCGCCAATAAATCGACCAAAGCTGAGCCACGTAGCAAGGCCTCTTAAATCTTTAAAATGAGGCGGCACAAATTGCGGATTTTCAATGACACCTAAGTCATGCAATTGCGATATTAATCTAAAGTCATCAATTGATATTTTACCCACCAGCAATAATGGCAACTGATCAATTCGACCAAGCTGTATCGCCACCCTAATTAAGTTGTAAACTAAAACAAAGCCTTTTATGTAAGCAATATCTTTGGTAAAGGGTAAGCCGGTTGCGGTACTGCCTCTAAAAACGCGCTGTGCAAGAGTATAGCTGTCGTCTTTTGATAAACCTTGAGCAACGTAATCTCGGTAAATATCGATAAACTCAGCACCATCAATCACTTTCGTCACCGCTTGAATACGGTTTACTAATTTTGATAAACGACGTGGTGTTGATTTAAGAGTAATAATTTCCGTCAGTACTGCAAGCCCCTCTTGGGTAACCGTAGAGCTTGGTGTGCCTTTACTCAAGCAAGTTAAATAAGGTTGCGCTAAGCCATTTTGAGTGGTGCCTACATGGATCCAGCCCTCGTGCACTTCTAAAATATCTAATTCGCGCTGAGAAAACTTAACATCTTGATTGAGCTTAATATTATTAGCACCTGCTGCCGCATCGCTGACAATACCATCACTTAGCATCACTTCTACGTTTATTCCCGGCATGCTGGCATTGACCTGTTCAGATAAAATCCGCACCGCGTCGCTGGCATCAATATTTTTAGGATCTTCAGGCAAAATATCCGCTGCAAGTAAATTTTTTAAAGGCTGTTCAAGCATATTAGCCAGTTCTGATAGCGATGGCTCACCAGCATGAAACAAATCTTTAGGATGACCAAATAGCTCCACTGATAAGTCATGAAACTCTGGCGTACCGCGGTATTCAAGCATGCTCAGAACCGTTTTATATTCGGTACACATTTTACCCATATATTGTGCAATTGGGTTTAATTGCCCCAACTGGTTAATAATATTGCGGTGCAGTGTTGAAAATGCTTGGCGCAACTCGCTAGGAACAAATCCTAAATCGCGCTGTTGATAATAAGCACGATCAATAAGTGGATTTTTTTGACATTTTTGTCTAAAAAATTCCTCTTTAATTTGTTTATCCCAATTTATTGCATCGAGTATTCTAATAGGTGTTTGCAATGCAATGAGTTGGTCGGATAATTCACGAGTTTTCGAAAGTAACGCTTTGTCTATCATGGTAAAAGCTCAACAAAAAGTGAACTTTGAGCATAATTTATAAATGAAAAATAACAAAGCAATATCATACTTTTTAGACTATTGTTTTTATGATGATCGACCCTCACTTCTATAGCGTATGAGTGATTAAATAAAAGGGACAAACAATGAAAAATGAAATCGACAATAAACAGATTCTAGCGGTTTACGAACGCATTCAACAACGCGGAGAAGTCACAGAAGAAGGTAAATTTTATCAAGGGATCACTGCATATTCTGATATAGATGGCTACACCGTCTATTTACAAGGCAGTGGTGTTTTACTTCGCTTTGGGTTTCATAATACTTATCACCTTGATTATGAACACGACAAACACAAAGACGACTTTTTGAAAAAACTTTACAACATAGCTAATGAAGAGTGATGCGATCAACAAATAGAAGAAACAGACCAACCAGTTCGCGCAATTTGCAGTTTATTAATCAAGTTATTGCGCAATTAAAAGCAGAGCCTGAAAAACTGCAACTCATCAAAAACAACCTTGCTTATTACCGTGCGCAAACGCATTTAAAACGTGGATTTTTACTTGCAATAGAACGTTTTGATTGGGTATTTGAAGCGACCGATAATATTGATGAAATTTGCGACCAAATTATGGCTGATGATTATATTGGCAACCGTTTAAGACGTTATCCTTTGCTCTTTAAAGGCGTTGTTGAAACCTAAACAGCGTCTTTATTTATCTCTTAACTAAGTTAACATTTCTGTAAATTAATCTCATATTTCACTTCCTAAATCTTTTTTCTTGGATCTTCCCACAAACTCGCCTTACCGCTTTTTAAAGTAATCTGCCCACAAAAAATACAATTAGTACTCTAATAGTTATCACACTAATAAATAAATCACTAAAAGTTTCGCCAATTATGTAAACAAATAATTACACCGCAAAAGGCAATCAAAGAAACACACATAACAAATTGTTATTAAACGATATTTTATAAAAACCCAGCTTGTTGATATAACTTCATTTTAGACTTATTTTATTAATTATTTATCCACATTTCAGACACTCACCATTTGCACGAACCTTGAATTGTTAGAGCTATTACCTTAAGCTTATCTTTATTGAACGATCAATTAATAAAAATCATGCCTAAAGTTGGAATGGAACCTGTAAGGCGTCAGCAGCTAATTGACGCAACAATAGAGTCAGTTGCTCAAAAAGGGTTACAAGCAACCACAATTAATAGTATTAGCAAAAATGCGGGGATGTCTTCTGGCATAATTAGCCATTACTTTGGTGGGAAACAGGGGCTAATTGAAGCAACTGTGCGTTACTTACTGTCTAACTTGAAATATGACTTGATCAGCAAAGTAGATGAAAAGACCACGCCAACTCAAAGGTTAATGTTTATTGTTGAATCAAACTTTGCGCTAGTACAACAACGAAAAGACACCACTCGGACGTGGTTAAGTTTTTGGGCGCAATCAATGCACGACAAGGAACTTCATCGTTTACAAAATGTAAACAGCAAACGCTTGCAAAGCAATTTAACCGTTTCATTTAAGCAATTAATGCCTTTAGCGCAAGCAAATCTCGCGGCAGAGTTAACCGCAGCAATGATCGATGGTTTATGGCTACGAGCCGTATTAAGCCAATCAGACGAAAATCAGTTTAAACACAGTGAATCACTGGCTAAAAACTACGTGCATTCACTTATCAAGCAATATGGAGCCTAACGTGACTACACCTATCTATCAAAACTTTATCAACGGTCAATTCCTTGCAAACAAAAGCGGCGAAACATTTGATGTAGTAAATCCTGCAACCGGCCAAGTAATTTATGCCGTTGAAGTTGCCGATGAATACGTTCAAAACGCAGCAATTGAAAGTGCAAAACAAGGCTTTAAAGTTTGGTCAGCCATGACCCCTATTGAGCGCAGCCGTATTTTATTAAACGCCGTTGCTATTTTACGCAAGCGTAATGATGAGCTTGCACTAGTTGAAGTGCTCGATACCGGTAAACCAATGCAAGAAGCTAACTGCGTAGATGTTGAAACAGGCGCAGATGTAATTGAATATTTTGCAGGCCTTGCCCCTGCACAAGTTGGTCAACAACAAATGGTTGGCGATGATTTTTACTACACACGCAAAGAGCCTTTAGGTATTTGTGCTGGTATTGGTGCATGGAACTACCCATTACAAATTGCATGTTGGAAGTCTGGCCCTGCCCTTGCTGCGGGTAATGCATTTATTTTTAAACCTTCAGAAGAAACCCCGCTTGGCGCAATTAAATTAGCCGAGGTATTTATTGAAGCAGGTGTACCCGCTGGCGTATTCAATGTAGTTCAAGGCGCGGGTGAAGTAGGCCAATGGCTTACTGCACATCAAGATATTGAAAAAGTATCGTTTACTGGTGAAGTAGGTACCGGTAAGAAAGTCGTCGCCAGTGCAGCAGGTACATTAAAAGATGTGACTATGGAGCTAGGTGGTAAATCGCCGTTACTTGTCTTTGACGATGCCAATATAGAGCAAGCAGTAAGCGCGGCAATGTTAGGGAACTTTTATACCCAAGGTGAAATTTGTACTAATTGCACTCGTATCTATGTTCACAAAAATGTGTACCAGCAGTTTATTGATGAGCTTAAAACTCGCACCGAAAACAATATTATTGCCGGCGATCCACAAGATTTAAACACTAACTTTGGCGCGCTTATTTCTAAAAAGCATCAAGATTTAGTACTGAGCTACATCAACAAAGGCCTTGAAGAAGGGGCAACGCTATTAACCGGTGGCTCAACGCTTTCACCAGCATCTGCGCCAAATGGTTATTTTGTAGCGCCAACCGTATTTGTTGATTGCAACGATGAAATGACCATCGTTAAAGAAGAAATTTTTGGCCCAGTAATGAGCGTTTTAGTATTTGATGACGAAGATGATGTAATTGCACGTGCTAACTGCACTCACTTAGGTTTAGCTGCTGGCGTATTCACAAGCGATATTAAACGTGCTCATCGCGTTATTCATCAGCTACAAGCGGGGATTTGTTGGATCAATGCTTACGGTAACTCGCCGGCAGAAATGCCTGTAGGTGGCTATAAGCAATCAGGTATCGGCCGCGAAAACGGCATACAAACGCTTGATCATTACACGCAAACTAAGTCTGTTTATGTTGGTATGGCTGACATAGAAAGCCCATTTTAAGGAATCATTATGAACCACTCTTTTGATTATATTATTGTAGGCGCGGGCTCAGCAGGTTGTGTGTTAGCAAATCGCTTGTCTGAAGATTCAAGTAACAAGGTATTGTTACTTGAAACCGGCGGCAGCGATAAAAGCATCTTTATTAAAATGCCCACTGCTCTGTCGATTCCAATGAATACCGATAAGTATGCGTGGCAATTTCATACGCAGCCAGAAAAGTACTTAGATAACCGTGAAATGCACTGCCCACGCGGTAAAGTGCTTGGCGGCTCATCATCTATTAATGGCATGGTGTATGTACGTGGTCATGCGAAAGATTTTGATGAATGGCAGCAACATGGCGCTAATGGCTGGGATTATCAAGCCTGTTTACCGTATTTTAAAAAAGCAGAAAGTTTTTACCTAGGTGAAAACAGCCATCGTGGTGGAAAAGGCCCCCTTGGCGTTAATAACGGTAATAACATGGAAAACCCTTTGTATAGCGCCTTTATTGATGCTGGTGCTCAAGCGGGTTATGCCACTACAGCTGATTATAATAGTGCTCAACAAGAAGGCTTTGGCCCTATGCACATGACCGTTAAAAACGGTGTGCGCAGCTCAGCCTCTCGTGAATATTTAGATCCGATTAAGCATCGCAGTAATTTAACAATTGTAACCGGTGCACTTGCGCAGCGCGTTATTTTAGACGGTAAAAAAGCAACCGGTATTGAATACAAGCTCAATGGCACAGTTAAAACAGCCAAAGCAAATAAAGAGGTTATTTTAAGTGCGGGCTCTATCGGTTCACCTCACCTGTTACAACTGTCCGGTATTGGTGATACACAAATACTTGAAAAAGCAGGTGTTGAAGTAAAACATCACCTACCAGGTGTTGGTCAAAACTTGCAAGATCATCTCGAGTTTTACTTTCAATATAAGTGTAAACAACCCATTACTTTAAACGGTAAATTAGGCTTGTTTTCAAAAGGCTTGATTGGTGCAAAATGGCTGCTTACCCGTAAAGGTTTAGGCTCAACTAATCACTTTGAATCATGTGCGTTTATTCGCTCAAAACCCGGTGTTGAATGGCCAGATATTCAGTATCACTTTTTACCGGCAGCAATGCGTTACGATGGACGCAGTGCTTTTGCAGGGCATGGTTTTCAAGTGCATGTAGGTCATAACAAACCTAAAAGTCGTGGCAGTGTCACCATTGCATCAGCTGATCCAACACAACCACCAAAAATTGTGTTTAATTATCTTGAGCATCAAGACGACATTGAAGGCTTTAGAGCGTGCGTACGTTTAACGCGTGAAATCATTGAACAACCTGCCTTTGACAATTTCCGTGGTGAAGAAATTCAACCAGGGCAACAAGTTCAAACTGATGAGCAAATTGATGCCTTTGTGCGCCAAGCAGTAGAAAGTGCTTACCACCCTTCTTGCTCTTGTAAAATGGGTGAAGACGCCATGGCGGTGGTTAATTCAAACACTCAAGTGCATGGCATGCAAAGCTTGCGTGTGGTTGACTCGTCAATTTTTCCAACAATACCTAACGGTAATTTAAATGCGCCTACCATTATGGTTGCCGAAAAAGCCGCTGATATTATTTTAGGAAATAAGCCCTTAGCTCATACAGGAGTTGATGTTGTGAATGCCACTGATTGGCAAACTACACAACGAAATAAAACCCTTTAATTTAGCCTGCCATAAAGGCCACTCCTTTAAGCAAAATGCTTTAAGGAGTGCCTTTATGCGCCTTGCAGTGGCTCACAAGCATAAATAGGTTATGCCTGTGTTAATGCAAGCACAATAAAAAACGGAGTATATATGTGTTACTTTTATTCATTCTGGGAGGGCGATAATGACTATTTGGCTTAATGCTGGCATTATTTTCACCTTACTTGCGATTGTTGCTATTTTAATTAAATGGGGCAATGTACGCGTAGTAGGCGTCACACCAGTGAGAACATTCACCTTTATAGCAATCCTGTTTACCTCGGGCCTAGACGTTGGCCTCATTATGTTTCCTTTAACCGAATTTGCCGGTTATGCAGACATAAAAGCAAGCCCAGAATATGCATTTGCCAACCCTCTCTCTATTGAGTTTGGTTATTGGGGATTTTTAATTTGGGGATTTTATTTTCTTACGTGCTTTTATTTCTGTGTAATAGAACCCAAAGTAAAATTTTTTGAAATTCCATGGGTTAAATTTTTAAACAACGTAGTTATCATTGGTACTTGTGCGTTTACCGCTTACTTACTATTGAGCAACCTACCGTGGTATTTACCTGAACTCGGAGACGGCTCAAATGTTATTCCTGAGTTTTACTTAATCGTGCTTGCCGCTATTTGTTTTGCGGTGTATTCAAGCACCGATATTAAATATGTTCGTTTTTTAAGCATTGCTACTACTTGGTTGTTTATCGCGTTAATTGGTTTTATGTGGGCTGATGCCTTCTTATTTGGCGATAGCGAACTCTCTGCATTTACTAAAAACATTGGATTAATTGGTAATTACTTTGCCAACATCAATGAGTTTGTATTACCACTGAATGATTACCATGAGTTTTACTTATTTTGGTGGTTTGCGTGGAGCATTATGATTGGTCAATTTACATCGCGTTTTGTGGGCGGTTTAAAAACCTATCAAGTCCTTGGTGCTATGCTGATTTTCCCATCGATTCCAATCGCTATCTGGTTTAGTGTGTTATATCACTACCATGAAGCCGGTATTCCAACCGAGGGAATCAAAAACTTTGCTATGGTGTTTGTAGGTATCGTATTTGTTATTAACTCGCTCGATTCACTGATTCGTTTATACACAGATAATTTAAACCTAACCGTAAAACGCTTTGGTAAATTTAAATATATTGCCATGAACGTTGTCGCTTTGTCGCTACTAACATTGCTATTTAAGCTTGAGTTTTTGCAAATTCAATGGGTGGGTGCTTTAGTTATAGGGTTATTCTTTATTTGCCTTGGTTTTATTGCCTACAGCAAACTTAAAACGGTCAGCAATATCGAAGGATCGCCTAAAGCGAATAAAATTGATTACACAAAAATAGAAACTATCAGCTAGTAAAACACATGAACAATAAATTAAAACAACTTTTTATCGCTTTACCGTTCACCGTTTTATCAACAACGGCAGCGGCTAACTGGTCAACAACGATTACGGCTGCATCTGATTACACCTTTAATGGTGTATCACAAACAGATAACGATCCGGCACTGCAAGCAAGCCTTGACTACGCGTATGATAACGGTGTTTATGCCGGTGTATGGGCATCAAACGTAGATTTTGGTGATGACACCGACTTTGAACTAGATGCTTATGTAGGCCGATACATTCAGTTAAACGAACAAGTAAGCCTGGATTACGGTATTGCTTATTACACTTACCAAGGTAATAACAGCGATGGTAACTACGCCGAAGCGTATACTAAATTTGGTTACACCAGTGACTACGGCCAAACAGAGCTTAACTTTTGGTACAGCTGGGATTACTTTGGCTACGATACTGGCCATGTGATTTCTATGATTGCGCACACTTACGAGCTTGCGCCAAATCATGCGATTCGTGCCAGCTTTGATATTTCAAACTCACTCGATGGCAATAAGTTCCAATGGGATGAAGCTAAGGGCGACAAATCGTATTATCACTACCGCTTAGCATACCAAACGAGCTATGAAGGGTTTGGCATTGAAGTGGCTGCTGAGAATACCAGCCTAGATTACGATTACGCAGATGAGCGAATTGTACTTGCTATCTCACGTACATTTGACTTGTAATAACTAGGTTTACCATTTAGTAAACACAAAAAAACACGCTACCCAGTAGCGTGTTTTTTTATTGCCTAGCAAAATCTTACTTTTATATTATTTATAGCGTTATAACTGCCACGCATAACTGACTTTAGTAAAGAAAGTACGTTGGTCTCGCTCAATGCTTTTTAACGAGTCATCCTGATAACCTTTATCTGAATACCCTAAGTAAAATAAGGTTTGTGCGTTAATTTTGTATGAGTACACCAGCTGACTACCGTAATCTTTGTTGATTTCGCTAACCTGATAAAAGTAAGCATCCTCATTTCTGTCTATATCTTCAAACTGTAAAATCAGCTTAAGCATAGCGCGCATACTAAACTTATAATAAAGCCTAAAATCAATAAGGTTTGCGGTAAAAACACGTCGCCCTTGGTAATCATCTAAATGGCTATAATTATGCCTAACATCGACCTGCCAATGGTTATTAATATCCCAAACAGCCTGCGATTGTGTGGTTAAAACATCGCCTAGCTGCTCATTAGTGTAATCTATACGGCTTGCGTATTCGGCATATAACGATAATCTCAGATCTTTTGACGGTCTAAAAGCCGTATAAAAATAACCAATATTTTGGTTATAAAACTTGCCGTTATAATTTTCATAGCGATTTAATAAACCCAGCTCAAATACAGACTGCTTTTGACCTTGAAAGGTCATGTAACCTTCGTATTCTTCTTCAAGTAACTCGCCATTTTGCGCCCAGGTTTTATCCCAATCGGCGGTGTATGACCAGGTTGTTAGCATGTCATGTTCATCACCATACCAAGTTTGTCCGCCACCAAAGCCTACTTTTTCATAGTCTACCTTTTCTTGATAACCTAAATCGGTGCGGTAATCCTCACCAATATTGTCATAGGTCGCGTAGAGCTTATAATCACGCTTATCGCGTGTCAGCTTTAATGCATACGCCATATCCGACTGAGTGTCTGCTAAATTGTAGTTATCAACTAAAAACGGCGAGTTGTTGGTATCAGCATGGGCTATTTGGTAATTAAGCGTATCTGACTGATTAAACCAATAGCTGCCATCAACCGATAACACCGTATTATGGTAATCACTACTTTCTCTATATGTTGAAGTGACACCAATAGTACCTTGTTGGCCAATATCATATTGGTATCGAGCCACCGCCGCCTTAGTTTTATCATTTAGGCTGGCAAAGCCTGAGCCTTGGTTGCTGGGCAGTAAAACATTACTGTTGTCGTCATCGGCAAACATTAGCGCATAACTGTGGCTATCGGTTTTACCGGTGAGCTTTGCACCAATATTAGGCTCAGCTATGGTACGGGTATAAAGCAGTTCAAATAAATTACTTTTAAAATAAGACGCGCCATCTAAGAAAAACGGGCGTTTTTCTGCGTAATAAATAGAATATGTGGTGTTTACATCCAGTTCTAACGAATCGGTTTCTACCTGAGAAAAGTCTGGATTTATGGTGGCATTGATCACGGCATCTTTGGTGATTCCCCAACGAAGATCAAGCCCTACTTCAGTGTCTACATCGCCATTATCCCACGCACCCGGTACCTGTGTTTTTTGATCGTTTCTCAGTGCGGTTAATGTTGGCGTTAGCTGTAGGTTTTTACTTGGTGCTAAATTATTAAATCCGCTTATTTTGTCAAACTGACATAAACTACATTTAATATCACGGTCAAAGCCTGTGCTTGATAATTGATACAACACATCACGCTGATAGTTGCGCATTACAGCAAAACCCCAGGTAGATTGATCTTTATTTTGCGCAAATCGCAGCGCTTTAAACGGAATACGCATTTCAACTACGTAACCTTGCTCGTTTATGGTACCGGCACTGTCCCAAATGGCATCCCACGATAAGTCTGACACCCATTCATCGGTATCCGTCATGCGAAGGTCACCTTGAGCGCCCAGTGGGTTTACATAAAACTCATAGCCTGTACGTTCATCGTTAAAGGTATCAATCACCAAACCGACAGTATCATCTTGCCAGAGGGTATCTCTGTCACGAAGCGCCGCGCGAATTTTACTCGGATCGGGGTCGTAAGCTACAAACGCCACATATAAATTATGACCATCGTCATAAAGGTATGCATCTGTTTTTACTGGCGGTGTGCCTTTTTCATTCGGCTCATCTTGGTAATTTACCGCAACATGTGTTGCTTGTTGCCAATGTGGCTCGTTAAGCACGCCATCTACATCAATATTTTTATTAATGTGCGCGAGTTGATAATTAAGCTTATCGGCAAGTGCATTAGGGCTGAGAGTTAAACCGAGGCTGAAGCTGATAAAAAACAGCAATGTTGTTATTTTTATAGGTATAAAGTACTGCATAAACATCCATTTAGGTTTATTTACTTGTTAAAAGTAAACTTTGCTCAGGAGTGTAAATTATACAGGTACATTTGTTAATAGTTGCGCGCTATTATTTGCAATAAAATTAACAAAAAACTAATACACAACGAAGTGGAATGATTATGTGTCGAGAAGTTTTAATTTATTAGCCACACCATTCCAGCTATCGGCATCTTCCGGGGCGGGTTTAACTTGCGTTATACGTGGCCATATTTCTGCTAGCTCCGCATTTAATTGGGTAAACTCTTTTTGCGATTCAGGTAATTCATCTTCTTGAAAAATAGCATCAGCGGCACACTCAGGTACGCATAAACCACAGTCAATACAGTCAATAGGGCTAATAGCCAAAAAATTAGGACCTTCAAAAAATGCATCTGCAGGGCATACTGATACGCAATCAGTGTACTTACATTTTATACAATTTTCGGTGACTACAAACGCCATAATGGTTTAATACCTAATGTTTCACAATAACAGCTGCGGATCATACCCAACCCTTACCAAAACACAATAAATAAGTGCCAAAAGTGGGCAATTTAACGTAACATATGGCGCTTATAAATCAGCGCTTTGTGCACACCCCTTATTGTGAGCGGAATTTAATCCCCGCTATGACACCTAAAGAGATATTAATGATACGTTTAACCGAAATAAAGCTGCCGCTTGACCATGACGAAAATGCCATTGGCCAAGCCATCATCAATAAATTAAATATAAGCCCAGAGCAGCTACACAGCTACAATGTGTTTAAACGCGGTTACGATGCACGTAAAAAAAGCGCCATTTTACTGATTTACACGCTTGATGTTGAAGTGGATAACGAAGCACAACTGTTAAGCTCGTTTGAAAAAGACCAACACGTTAAAGTCTCCCCTGACACCAACTACAAATTTGTAGCGCACGCCAATAGCAGTATTAAAGAACGCCCTGTGGTAATTGGCTTTGGCCCTTGTGGCTTATTTGCCGGTTTAGTGTTGGCACAAATGGGCTTTAACCCAATTATTTTAGAGCGCGGTAAAGAAGTGCGTGAGCGCACCAAAGACACCTTTGGCTTTTGGCGTAAAAAGGCCCTTAATACAGAATCAAACGTACAGTTTGGTGAAGGTGGCGCAGGCACGTTCTCAGACGGTAAGCTCTACAGCCAAGTAAAAGACCCTAAACATTATGGTCGTAAAGTCATTACTGAGTTTGTAGAGGCTGGTGCTCCTGAAGAAATTTTATACGTGAGTAAGCCGCATATTGGTACCTTTAAACTGGTAACCATGATTGAAAAAATGCGCGCCCGAATTATAGAACTTGGTGGAGAAATTCGTTTTAGCACGCGCGTTGACGATATCCATTTAGACAACGGCCAAGTGACTGGGCTTACGCTTTCTAATGGTGAACAGCTCGAAACTCGCCATGTGATATTAGCGGTTGGCCACAGTGCCCGCGATACGTTTAAAATGATCCACGATAAAGGCATTTATGTTGAAGCTAAACCCTTTTCAGTGGGCTTTAGAATAGAACATAAGCAATCAATGATTGATGAATGCCGCTTTGGCGATAATGCGGGTAACCCTATTTTAGGCTCTGCAGATTACAAATTAGTACACCATTGTAATAACGGCCGTACTGTATATAGCTTTTGTATGTGCCCTGGCGGCACAGTAGTTGCCGCAACATCTGAAGAAGGCCGAGTCGTCACCAATGGCATGAGCCAATATTCACGTAGTGAACGAAATGCGAACAGCGCTATTGTAGTGGGTATTTCGCCAGAAAAAGACTTCCCTGGGCATCCCCTAGCCGGCATTGATTTACAGCGTAAACTAGAAGAGCAAGCCTATGAACTTGGTGGTAAAAACTACGATGCCCCTGCACAGCTTATTGGCGACTTTTTAAAAGGTAAATCATCGGCTAATTTAGGGGATGTACAGCCTTCGTATACGCCAGGTATAAAACTGACTGATTTAAGCAACGTATTACCTCCTTTTGCGATTGAAGCCTTGCGTGAAGCAATTCCTGCTTTTAACAAGCAAATTCGTGGTTTTTCAACTAATGATGGCTTACTCACTGGGGTAGAAACGCGTACTTCATCACCAATAAGTATCAAGCGCGATAAAACCTTCCAAAGTATTAATACTAAAGGGCTTTACCCTGCAGGTGAAGGCGCGGGTTATGCGGGTGGTATTTTATCAGCGGGCATTGATGGTATTAAAGCCGCAGAGGCGGTTGCGTTATCGATGCTAGAAAACGCCTAACTCGATTTAATCGACCTTTATCGAAAAACCTCACATTGTGAGGTTTTTTTGTGCTAAAAATAACCTGTGTTTCCATAAAATAGATAATAACAATGAGTATAAAACGGCTACTTTTAACATTATGTGTTTGTACAATAACTAACTTACACGCAGCGGCTAACAATACAGAGCTTAAAACCATTAGTGACATTCACAGTGCCTATAAAAATAATAGCACTACAGCTGAACAGCTTACCCGCACTTATATCGACAGAATAAACGCGCTCAATCCTAAAAGTAATGCGGTAATTAGTATTGAGCCCACTGCAATTGAACAAGCCAAACAACTCGATGCACTATTTAAAGCCGGAAAATGGGCAGGCCCTTTACATGGTATTGCGGTATTACTAAAAGATAACATTGAAACAACAGGTACATTACCCACTACAGCGGGCTCATTAGCACTTAAAAATAACATTACCAATAAAGATGCCTTTGTGGTTAAACAATTACGCCAAGCAGGCGCTATTATTTTAGGCAAAGCGAACTTAAGTGAATGGGCTAATTTTCGCTCATCGTATTCGTCATCTGGTTGGAGTGCAATAGGTGGGCAAACCCATAACGCCCATGATGTAACGCGTAATCCGTGTGGTTCAAGCTCGGGCTCTGCTGTGGCGGTTGCTTTAAATTTTGCGCCTATTGCGCTGGGCACAGAAACCGATGGTTCAATTACCTGTCCTGCTTCGGTTAATGGGGTGTACGCCATAAAACCCAGTATGGGACAAGTTTCGCGCGCAGGCGTGGTGCCACTTTCTAGTAGCCAAGATTCGGTAGGCCCAATGGCACATTCTTTAAAAGATGCACTCGCAGTATTGTCCGTCATTCAAGGGGAAGACCCTAATGATGTATCAACACTCAACGTAAATAGAAAGCTTGATAGTATAGCGCCTAAGCCGTCACTGAGAATAGGCGCTTTACCTGCCAGTAAGTTTACTGTGGAAACACAAAAACTTTACGCTAAACAGCTACAAGCATTAAAAGACGCAGGTCATACCGTTGTCAATGTTGAAGTAAAAGATGATTTAAGCACACTTTACGTTGATGAATACGCTATATTGCTTTACGACTTTAAAGCCGAAATTAATCACTATTTAAGCCAAACACCAACGCAAGTAACGGTAAAAAGTTTAGACGATTTAATCGCATTCAATACCGCAAATAAAAAGCAAGAAATGCTCTACTTTGAGCAAGATATTTTACAGCAAGCCAACGCGGTTGATTTGAGTGAGAAACAACAATATCAAAAAACCAAAGCGCGATATCAAGCACTTGCAAACCGCGCTATTAGCAATTTATACCGCAATAATAAGCTCGATATTGTAATTGCCCCCACCGTTTCGCCGGCGTGGAAAACCGATTTAATTAACGGCGATAACTTTAAAGGCAGTAGTAGTTCATTGCCTGCCATTGCAGGGACAACTCATATTACTTTACCGGTTGGTAAAGTAAGCCACTTACCGGTTGGTTTATCAGTTATAGCTAATCAGAACGCTGAAGCGGCTGCTTATGCGTACGCTGCTATTATCGATAATGTATTAGGCATAAAAAAACCTGAGTAAACTCAGGTTTTTTTAATGGCTTAGCTATCTTACTTTTTAAGTGATAGCTTTTCGCCTTTTAAGCTTTTACGTACATTAGAAATACGCGAACGGTTCTTCGCTCTCGCTTCACCGGTAGCTTGGCCTGATGGCTTATTAGCACGGGTGCGGCGTAAATGCGCTGGCTTTTTACCAATTTTATCAATCAGTACTTCACGATTACTTACTTCGTAACCTTCTAAGTAAACACGTTTAATTTTTTGACCAATTAAGGTTTCAATTTCAAACAACATGTTTTCTTCTTCGCGGCTAACAAACGAAATTGCTTGTCCTTGGTTACCAGCACGACCTGTACGGCCAATACGGTGTACGTAATCTTCAGCAAGCCAAGGTAAATCAATATTAATAACGCGCGGTAAACCGTCAATATCAATACCACGTGCTGCAACTTCTGTTGCAACTAGAACGCGTACTTTGCCTTCTTTGAATTCACGTAACGCACGACGACGGTTACCCTGCGATTTATCACCATGACACACTGCCGCTGGGATACCGTCTAGGTTAAGCTCAGTGACTAGCTCATCTGCGGTTTCTTTCATGTTTACAAACACCAGCACTTGCTGCCAGTTTTTCTTACCAATTAGCTCAGAAAGTAACTCTTGCTTACGGCGCTCTTCTACCGGGTAAACCACGTGTTGTACTGTGCTTGCGGTGCTGTTAGTTTGATCAACACGCACAATTTCAGGTTGCTTTAGCACTTTAGAGGCAAATTGTTTAATTGCTGCTGGGAAAGTTGCTGAAAACAATAAGATTTGACGCTCATCAGCACAGCTTTTTATCACGCTTTGCATGTCATTAATAAAGCCCATATCGAGCATACGGTCAGCTTCATCAAGTACTAAGTGTTTTACTTGGGCAAGGCTTAAGTTACCTAAACGAATATGATCAAGTAAACGCCCTGGTGTTGCTACTACAATATCCACACCTTCTTTGAGTGCAATTTCTTGTCCTGCGGTATTAACACCACCAAATAAACTCACTACTTTTAGCGAAGTGTACTTAGCAAAGTCTTTAAAGTTATTCGCTATTTGCTCTGCAAGCTCACGCGTAGGCGCAAGGACTAAGGCGCTTGGCGCATTCGTAGTACTGCAATCTGACTCAAATAACTTTTGGATAATAGGGAGTGCAAAGGCAGCGGTTTTACCTGTGCCGGTTTGTGCACTCGCTAAAACGTCTTTACCTTTACGAACAGCCGGAATAGCTGCGCGCTGAATGGGCGTAAGGGTGTGGTAATTAAGTTCGTCTAACGCCTGAATAAGTTCAGGGGCAAAACTAAAAGATTTAAAATTCATTGCTGTATAACCTGCGGCCACATTATCAAGGGTCGCAAATTATACAGTAAAATCGCTTAAACAGTTAGTTTTAAACACCAGAAACCACTAATTTATAAAATGCAGGGTAATTAGCTATTATTAGCCGCTGTTTGAATTAGCTAAATGATTTTAACTCGCAATATTAATCCTCGCTTATTCACTTCTTTATTGCGATTTTATAAACTTTACACCGTTCTTTTACATTGTGTTACATAACCATTTGCATTTAAATAAAAAAAGCAGGTACACTTTCCCGCCCATTTTGTTGGGTGAATATAAATTAAAGGAAATTAATAATGATAAAAAGATGTTTAACTGCTGCGGTATTAGTAAGCGCGTTTGTTTCAATGCCGTCACAAGCAAAAAGTGGCATCAACCCATGGCAACAATGTGGTATTGGCGCGATGGTTTTCCCAGATAATGGCGTTGCTGCAGCAATTTCTAATATTATTTGGGATTTAGGCACAACTGCAGTGTCTTCTAACATCTCTTCAGTAGAAAGTTGTGAAGGCGCTAACGTAAAAACAGCGCAGTTTATTCAACAAACTTTTCCTGTATTAGAACAAGAAATAGCACAGGGTGAAGGCGAGTATATCGCTGCAATGCTTAACGTACGTGGTTGTGATGTAACTGCACATCAACAAATTATCACTTCGGTACGTAACGATTACGCAAACGCGCCAATAGACAATGCACAAGCATTTTATGAATTAGTTGAAGGTAAAATTACAACTAACTTTTCATCTCAATGCGCTGCAATCTAATAATTAAAGGGCTTAACAGCCCTTTTTTTTGGTTAAACAATGAAACCTCTATTTTATTTAATTAGTGCTTTTTTATTCATCTCTTTCTCAAGCTCTGCCACGAAATCTATCTCTGTTTTAGCCAAACACCCAATATGGTTGAAATTAGGGCATTACAAAAACCAACCAGCTACCATCAGTTATATTACTAACGCATCATTTTTTATTGCAGATAACGGACGTACTGATCCGGCTGCCGAATTAAAAGCAACAATCCATGCTTTTAATAACCTGCCCTCAATGCCATGTCGCTACCCTGCTCGTTACCAATGGCTCAAAGAGCAAGGTTTAACCTTTTCAATGCCAGCTGCAGAGTGCCCAAAATTAAAGCAATGGCGAGAGCAACAAGCAATTCACTCTGTTAGTTTAGTATTTGCATCTGGTTATATGAGTAATCCCGCATCATTATATGGTCATTTATTACTTAAACTTAATCGCTCGACCGAATCAAAAAACAAATTATTAGATTACAGTATTAACTATGGCGCACACGTTCCAGATAATGAAAACGGCTTGGTGTATATTCTCAAGGGCTTGTTTGGTGGTTATAAAGCCGGTTTTTCAGATCAACTATTTTACCGCCACCAGCATAATTACGGTGAGATAGAATTAAGAGATTTATGGGAATATACGCTTAATCTAAACGAGCGCGACGTGGCTTTTATTGCTAATCACTTATGGGAAATTTTAGGCACTGAATTTGATTATTACTTTGCCGATGAAAACTGTGCATTTCATCTTGCGCAAATTATTGAACTTGTTATTGGCGATCAACTAACCAGCGAAGGCGCTCCTTGGGTAATACCAGCCACTATTTTTTCAAGATTAAACACGGCCACTTACCAAGGCCAATCGGCGGTTAAAAATATCACATTTACCCCCTCGCGCGACACTGTATTTGCCAAGCACGTTCAATCTTTAAGTGAAAAAGAGCTCAGCTTTGCAAAACAAATCTTTGCCGAATCACCTGTACTTAAAAACGAATCGTTTTTAGCTTTGCCAGTACACTCTCAAAAAGCCATTATTGGCGCTTTATTTGAACTCGTACAAGTAAAACAAATTCAAAAGCAAACCCCAGTAAAAATAAGTGAGTTAAAGAATGCACTTATTAAAGCGCGCTTAAAGCTGCCAATGGGCGAAAACAAAGTAAAATTTCAATTTACCCAACAGCCACCACATCAAGGGCAAAAGCCCTCTAATAGCTCAGTTTCTGCGGTGCACACGGCTGAGCAAACACAGTACACTTTGGGTTTTAGGTTGAGTTATTTTGATACCCTTGCCTCTGATATTGCCCGCATTCCATTTTCTAATTTAGAAATGTTAGATACCGAGCTGATGTTTACTGATGGCGAAACTTACATAAACAAAGTTCATTTATTAGATTTGGAGTCATTCAATCCAAACCAATTATCTTGGGCTAATGAATCTAAGTGGTCGTGGAAAATTAATGTTGGATTCGACAGACAACCAGCACTGTGCAGAACCTGTAAACGTAGGTTTGTTATGGGGGGAGCCGGACAAGCTTGGCAATTTAGCAACAACACCTTAGCCTATAGCTTAATTAATGGTTATTTAGGTGATTTAGCTAAAAACAGCCACTTTTATGATTCGTCGGTAGAAGTGGGGGTTATTACTGGTACTGACTCAGGTATTAAACTTAAAGCATCCTACGAAAAGTCATTCTTAAATGCCAAAAACCCTGCGCAAACCAAACTAGAAATGGCAGTGCCTTTAAGCCAAGATATTGATATTAGATTAGCGGTCACTCACGCTAATTCAGCTATGTGGCAGCTTAAACTCAACTACTATTGGCAGTGATATAAAAAAGCAGCCTCTGTGTATACAGTAGGCTGCTTTGAAAATTTAGTATTTAATAAATAGTCTAACAGTTTAAGATAAAATCAAAACCTTACTAATATCCACACACTGCGCTCGACTACCGACAAAATCTTGCTCATTAAGCTGATTAATTAGGGTTTCACCTTGTTGCTGTTGCTCATCGCTAAGCGGCACATAAGGCATTCTAAACACTGGGTTAACCGCGCCTGTCATGATCATCGCGGTGTTAATGGCAATTGGGTTTGGCTCGCAAAACAGCCAGTTCATTAATGGTTGTAATGAATTATTTAGCGCATCATTTTTGCTATCCATTAATTGACGGAACAAACCCGGGATCAGGTTAGACGTAACTGAAATAACGCCATGTGCTTTATGAGTATGGCGTGCATCGTGTGCTTCGTCATCATTACCAGACCAACACGCAATACCCTGTCGTTCATAGTGCGCTATACGCTCATTGCCACCACATTCTTTAACACCAATAAAGTGCTCATGCTGGGCCAGTGGTTCAATAATATCAGGGGTGAGGTCTTGACCTGTGCGCCCTGCTACGTTGTAAATAAACGCCGGACCAATATCAAGCACACGTTTAAAGTGCTCTTTAACACCGGCAATTGATGTGCGCCCGTAGTAAGGGTTAATTTGTAATGAGGCATGCATGCCGCTGGCAAAACCATATTTTGTTGCTTTAATTGCTTCGCGCGTATTATTACTGCCGGTGTTACCTACAATCAGTAATTGCTCACCAAATTTATTGGCACTGTGCGCAATTAGCATTAAGTGCTCTTCCCAGTTCATTAATTGGCCTTCACCGGTAGTGCCACCAACAACTATGCCGTCAACACCCGCTGCAATTTGTATTTCAACGAGTTCATCATACTTTGCAATATCTATCTCACCATTGGCTAAGTAAGGTGTTTTAATTGCAGTAATAAGGCTTGCTTGTTTAATTTGTTCTAGGGTGCGCATAAAAAAATCATTGTTATTAATACTTGCCCTATTTGTACCATATTTACCGCGCTATTTGCAGTGATAGCCAGTATTTAATTATAAAATGGCTTGTGTTATTGAGTTTGATGATACAAAATAAACAACTGTATAAATAAACAGTATTTTGTTTTTTACTATTAAGCGAGCCACTATGCGTTTATCTGACTATTTAAGCACTCACTTTTATCACACTGATGAGTTATGCCAAGCACTCAACATAGACACTGAAACTCTTGAAAATTGGCAAGCACAGAGCATTTTCCCTAAACCCAGTTATTGCATTAAAAATCAAATGAGCTGCAGCTCTTATTCAGGCTTATATGAGTGTGAAGAATACGACGATTATTATCCCCGAGGTTGTGTAAATTGGGGGCAAGGATTAGTTAAACAAAAAATTGAATCATCTAACCAAGCTTTTAATCTGTTTACCCAGCACTATACCCAATGTTTGGCAAAGCTTGCACAGCAAGGCTTTATATTTAACGAAGAATTGTTTGGCTGTGAAATAGAAGAACATTTACAGCAAGTATGGCAACAATTTTTATGCAGCAAATATGGCGTGCTCACCCAAAACGGCTTAATTGATGAAATTGTGGCTGTGGATATTGGCAGATTATTAGTAGACGATATAACCGAACTGCGCAGCAAAGCCAGTTTAGATAAGGATGAGCGCACCCGCATTCATCCTGCTATGAAGCTTTTAAATAAAGCCCTCAGCCATGGCGCCGATCACGAAAAGCAACTCACATTACGTAGCCGCTATATTGATGCTCTTATTTTAAAATACGATTTATCGATTAAGTAAAGGGTCGTGTTTGGCTGAGGAGTTTAGCTATTTAAGGTTGTTATTTGAATGCTGCTAAAGCCCTGAACACATTTTTTGCGCTTTTATTGTTTGCTCAAGCTTGATTGTTTTTAATCCCTATAGCAGTAACGAATTATGTGAGAATATTAACCGTGTTTTAGAGCCCTAAGTTATGGCTATCTTTCTTCTATTCGACATAAATCGATAAGAACTTAGCTGTAGTGGAGCTTTAGGACCTATATTAAGACTTACTGTCCAAGTTATTTTCTTTTGAGACTCTACGAGCTGCCATTAGATCTAGATTCAATTGTTTTGCTATTGATATGAGCAAGGCCAACTCTTGTTCAATAAGTGGTAACGCATTAATTTCAAATGCTGACTGGTCGATCCAAGTTGGCTCTAAGAGGTTTTCTGTATGCCGAATAAAAAATACGGCTTTATTGCCAACAAATTCACATTCAAGTTGAGTAGCATTAACTTTCATAACAAAGGCGTATAATAACGACAGCAGTTGTTCCATCATAACCGGTGTTAGAATATAACGCGCTAAAACCTGATCATTTGAATAAACTTCAAATTTATTTTCAAAGTCGACGTTTTCTAGGGCGACTTTCTCAGTTGCTTTGTTATCTTTAGTGAGCCAGTTTAATACCTTGCCATGATCATGTTTCACAAGCGTATGTGAATTAAAATTAAAAGGCATTGTAAGTAAGACTAAACACCCTTTAAATACTCTATTACTACCATTTTTACTTCTTTTATGAAGAGTTAACTCAGTAAATTCAAATCCAATGTCGTCTATCTTTCCTGTTACGCAGTCTTCAGTTTTTAGATAATCAAAATTAGAAGCAATAGCTAAATTTTTGATGTCGTTTGCTTGTAAATTCGATTTAAGTGAATAAGTAAAGTCGCCATACATTTTCACAAGGATTGGCATTACTTTAAGTTTATAATGACGAACATAATCAAGCGCTGGCTTGTATGCCCATCCGGTTCCGATACAAAAAGATACTGGAATTATATACAAGAAACTACCGTCTTCACCTGCAAATAAAGCAAAAATAGTAATCAAAGCCGCGATAGGCAAAATTACAAAGTTTAGCTGACGCTTACGTTTAATAAATTTTGCATGCAATGACTCACGATTTAGCTCAATTGACTTTAATTGAGGCTTAATGTCATTTTCAAATGTATTTTTTAACTCATCTGATGCATAAGCGTTATTAAGCTCTTTATTTTTTCGCCCAAAGCGTAGTTTAAAAGCATCAAAATAATCAGTGAATTCTGATATTTTATTCAACATATCAAATCCTTATTAAGAATCTAATATGTCTGTGGCAATGACTGGTTGACGTTCAGACTCTGAGACCTCAAAGAAAGCAACAGTTCGAACACCTATTATGCTTGCAATAATATTCCCAGGAAACACCTGAATACTATTTCTAAGTACTCGATTTGCACTATTAAAGTTGCGTCTTGCCGCTGAAATATGTTCTTCGATGTCAGCATAGGTACGTTGTGCATCAAGCATAGTTTTATCTGACTTAAGTTCTGGATAGTTTTCCACAGCAACCATTAAACCCGATAGTGAGTTTTGCAACTGTCCCTCTAATTTAAAACGCTCATCAGTATCATTATTACTACTTGATTGTAATATGTTGCTGCGTAAACGTGTTATCTCTTCAAGCAGCTCTTTTTCATGACTCATAAACTTTTTAGCGATAGCTAAAATATTAGGAATTAATTCTGTTCGCTTTTTCAATTGTACATCTATACCAGAAAAAGCCTCTTGCATCGCATTTCGTTTAGTAATAATTGATACATACCATGCATAAAAAATAACAACAAAAACAACGACAATTGCGATCACAACCCAGTTATTACTGAAAAACTCTGACATATCAATCCCTTGTTAAAAAATAGTCCATCACAAACTTTATAGCATAATTAATTTTAAAATAAAACGTTAAATAAATAACCTGAGATAAATTAACTTTATTAAATGATCCCAACCTAAAAAAGATCCTGAAATTGTTCTACAAAACTTACTATTATTAAACTCTACATTTAATTTCTTGCAATTTGAGAAGGTTAGTTTCAATTTTAAATAAATGTCGTTGCAAAACTTAAATCACAGACATGAAAATGCAAGCTCTTTGTAGTTAAAATAAGTACCAGATTGTTAGGTATCTCCAGTAATCGAAACAATATCATTCTCTTTACTGATATTAATACTGCCATCAAAATAATAGACAATATCTCCAAAAAACACTTCAAGCGTTCTTTCGACTCTTCCGGCGACAGTTCTTCACGCAGAGGATTTGAGTGAGTTGCACTATTATACTTATAGAATGGCTTATATTTGAAGGGAGCATTTGGAAATCATATTAAAAAAAGAGCTGTAACTTACAGCTCCTGTTTTGCTATTAGCCTAGTGACAGTTAACCAATGGTTTTATATACATCAATATTGGTAGAGGTAATAAGTTCACCTACTGCATCACCAAACGCTTTAAAGTGGGGCGCGTTTTTATGGGCTTCAAAATGCTCATTAGACGCCCATTGCTCACTCACTAAATAGGTGGTTTGCTCAGCCTCACTTTTAATTGATAGCTCGTAACGCAGGCAGCCTACTTCTTGGCGCGAAGACTGTTGTAAGTTTTCGAGCTCGGTTAATAGACGCTCTGCATCCCTATTTCCACTCGATAGTGTAGCAATTACCGTTAACATGGGTGTTCCTTGTTTCAAAAATAAAGGTGCAGCTCAACTGCACCTGTTTTAGTTCTGGCTTTTTGGTTATTGATCCCACTGTGGTGCAAAGTCAGGCGTTGCTTGGCGGTCGTTGCAATCAAGGCCATCAATTCGCGCTATATCTTCATCATCAAGTTTTACCTTGTCGTTAAAGTTATCTTCTAAGTTTTTACGCTTGGTCGATGATGGAATTGTGGTCATGCCGTTCGCATTTTCCCATGCAATAACCACTTGCGCTGGCGTTGCATCGTGTTTATTAGCAATATCTATAATGGTTTGATCGTTTAACACTTTACCAACCACAAACGGCATATAGGCTGTTACATGTATGTCATGTTGAGCACAAAAGGCGCGCAGTTTGGTATTGGTTAAATAGGGGTGCACTTCTACTTGGTTAGTAAATATTTCACGCGAGTCTAACGTTTGCATCGCTTCTTTTAAGTTCGCAATAGTGAAGTTTGATACACCTATATGTTTGGTTAACCCTAACTTTTTAGCTTTTAGTAGCTCAGTCAGGTATTCGCTCATAGGCTCATTGTTTGATGGTGCAGGCCAGTGAACTAGCAATAAATCAACCGAGTCAACTTGCAGCTTTTCTAATGACTTTTCTACACTTGCGATAAAGTCGTTTTTATTGAGTTTATTGTTCCATACTTTGGTAGTAATAAATAACTCATCTCTGGGAATATTACTGTCTTTAATGGCTTGGCCAACTTGCTCTTCGTTGCCATAAATTTGCGCGGTATCAATATGACGAAATCCTACTTCTAACGCCATTTTTACAGATTCATAAGCAGTTTTACCTTCTAAACGAAAAGTACCCATACCTAAGTCTGGCATTTCAATTACACGTTGTGTCATAGCTTTATCCTTATTAAATAATTGGTTTAAAATTCAAACGTCGTGTTTACTAAATACACCGATTACTTTTTGATTTAAAATTTCGACCTCATGAAAATACTGAGGTCATTCATTTTTATTTCAAGACTAACCTACATAAGTTTCGCTTTATTTAGCCTGAACATTTTGTTTATCTAGCCTGCCACTGTACCGGGTGACTATTAAAGCCAGCAATGAAACAACGGCGCCAATCCATGCGGTATCTTTTAGTTCCATGTGCTCTACTACAAGGCCCCCCGTAATAGAACCCAATGCTATGCCAATGTTAAATGCTGCTATATTTAATCCAGATGCAACATCGACTGCGTTAGGAGTATGTTGCTGAGCTTGCTTAACAACATAAAGCTGCAAACCAGGTACATTACCAAATGCAAATGCCCCCCAAACTAATATGGTTAATACGGCAGCAACCTTTGACTCCATGGTAAAAGTAAATATCAGTAGAATTACAGTAAGTGCACTAAAAATAATGCTCAGCGCACTGATCGGGCCTCGCTTGTCAGCTAATTTTCCACCCCATATATTACCAACAGCCACTGAGACACCATATACCAGCATAATTATGCCAATTGTTGAAGATGCAAATCCAGTCTGCTGCTCTAAAATGGGGGCCAAGTAAGTAAACGCAGTAAACGTGCCGCCATAGCCTAAAATTGTCATTAAATACACAAGCAGTAATCTAGGTTTAGTAACAACTTGAAGTTGCTCTTTAAAGGTTGCCGGTATTGATTGCTTTAAATTTTTAGGTACTAATACAGCACTTCCAATTAAAGCGATAATACCAAGTGATGACACCACTAAAAATGTAGCGCGCCAACCAAAGTGCTGCCCTATCCAAGTACCTAATGGCACACCCGTTACTAGCGCTACCGTAAGGCCGGTAAACATAATTGCAATGGCGCTAGCCTCTTTATCTTTACTTACTAAGCTTGTCGCTATCATTGAGCCAATAGAGAAAAATACACCGTGAGCAAGTCCAGTTAAAATGCGTGCTATTATTAACGTTTCGTAGCTAGGGGCTTGCCAAGCTAATAAGTTACCCATAACAAATAAGCCCATAAGACTTATAAGTACCACTTTTCGGCTCCAGCGACCCGTTAATGCAGTGAGAACCGGTGCGCCAATAGCTACACCAACCGCATATAAGCTCACTAGTAAGCCTGCTGATGGTAAGCTCACGCCTAAATCGTTTGCAATAGTTGGCACTAAACCCACTATAACAAACTCTGTTGTTCCAATTGCAAATGCGCTTAAGGTAAGCGCCCATAAAGCCAATGGCATAGTTACATCCTCATTTTTAAAATAGATGTACAGTGTGAGTAAAAATGCCTTTGCAATAAATGGCATAAATGGCAAAATACTTTTGTTTATTTTGCAAATATAAATGAGTGAATTTATGCCTGTTCAAGCTAAAACTGAAGATCTAGAAATGTTTATTACCATTGTTGATTGTGGCAGTTTTTCCGGTGCGGCTAGTTTACTTGATTTAAATGTAGCTAAAGTTTCAAGAGCACTATCTCGTCTTGAAAGCAGGCTAAACTGCACATTACTAAACAGAACAACTCGGCGCTTAGAACTGACCGAGGAAGGGCATATATACATAGAATATGCGCGAAAGGCTTTAAACACGCTGCTCTTAGGGGAAGAAACAATAAAGCTACTAAAGCAAGCACCTAGCGGGCACTTGCGTATAGATGCAGCAAGCCCTTTTGTTTTGCATCAACTAGCGCCACTAGTTAATGAGTTTAAAAAGCAATACCCGCAAATCACGCTCGATATTACCTCACACGACAATATTATTGATTTACTTGAGCGCAAAACAGATTTAGCTATTCGCATTGGAGACTTAAAAGATTCAAACCTGCATGCGAGAAAATTAGGCCAAAGTAAATTAAAAATGGTCGCAAGCACTGATTATTTAAAAAATGCGCCACCGTTACAGCAAGTTTCAGATCTTAAAAACCATAACCTAATTGGTTTCAGTGAACCCAATACTCTTAATCAATGGCCCTTAAAACATGAGTTATCACTGCACTTTGATTTAAGGGCTAGCAGCGGCGAAACCATTAGGCATTTATGTATTGCTGATCAAGGCATAGCACTTCTCTCACAATTTATGATTGCAGAAGATTTAGCCAAAAAACGATTAATAGAAGTTTTACCTCACAGCGTAAGTAGCCCAAATAATCGAGAATCTATTTATGGCGTTTATTACAAAAATGAGGCGGTTTCTTCCCGTATCGTTGCATTTTTAGATTTTATACAACCGCGACTAAGTTTATAAATCACTTTTAAATTGAGTTTAAAGAGCAACTTAATGAAATAATTTACATTATTGACGGTTTTAAGATTAAGCTGAGTATAAACATTGCAGTTGCATTATTTAGATGAGGTAGTATGGATTCTTTAACACAAGTTGCGTTAGGTAGCGCTGTAGGGTACGCAGTATTAGGTAACAAAGTGGGCCGCAAAGCGGTGTTATGGGGCGCTATTTTGGGCACTTTACCCGATTTAGATGTGTTTTTACCCTATGGCAGCAGTGTTGAAGCATTTACTTATCACCGTGGCTTTAGCCATTCATTTTTTGTGCACTTGTTAATTAGCCCTTTGATTGTTTGGCTAATTTTAAAAATACACACTGGCATGCAAGCGTATAAAACACGTTGGTTTTGGTTAGTGTTTTTGTGTTTATCAACCCATGCACTATTGGATGCACTTACTGTGTACGGTACGCAATTAATGTGGCCACTTACAGAGCATCCGTTTGCAATTTCAAATATGTTTATTATTGATCCCCTCTACACGTTACCGTTATTAGTAGGGGTTATAGGCACTTTAATACCAAAAATAACCGCCCCAACCGCCTACAAAATTAACGCAATTACGCTCACAGTAAGTACTCTCTATTTATGTTGTTCGCTTATTCTTAAAGTTGTTATTGACGATAAAGTCAACACTGCGCTACAAAACAGAGACATTACTGTCAATGAATACATTAGCACTCCAGCACCGTTTACTACTTTACTTTGGCGGGTGGTTGTGATGTCGGATGGGAAATATTATGAAGGCTATGCATCGGTGTTTGATACACCCAACGAGGTTACCTTAAATGCATACCAAACAACCCCTTCTTTACTAAACGAGATTAAAAATGAATGGGGTGTTAAACGCTTGCAGTGGTTTACAAAAGGGTTTTATTCCGTTCGCGAGCAGCAAGACAAAGTTATTCTCTCTGATTTACGCATGGGCATGGAGTGTGCTTATGTGTTTAATTTTGTTGTCGGTCAGAAAGATGGCTCAGCAATCAGTGTCGGTAATTTTGAAAAAATAAGTCAAAGACCCAACTTAAACAACCTACCTAAAATATGGGATAGAATTTGGCACCCCGATACCGTATTGGCATCGCCATTAGCAAAAAATAATTGTGTAGAGCAATAATACCAACTATAACTGCCATCTTTTGAGTAAACTCAACTCAATACCTTGTTGAGTTTACCTCTATTTAGTTAGGGGTTATCGTATAATTGGGTTCTGTTTTTTCCGCGCTCTTTGGCTTCATATACCGCATTATCGGCTTGGGCAAATAAATCAGTAAACGTCGTTTTCGCAGTACTCAAACTTGCCCCAATACTGGCGGTTACTGGGCGATTACCTACTTTAATTTCAGCAATTAATAAATGCAGCCTTTGACAAAATGACAAAGTATCTGCTTTATTTGTATCTGGCACCATAATTAAAAACTCTTCACCGCCGTAACGAGAAATAAGGTCGGTTTGTCGACCAAAATGTTTAAGACGTTGCCCCAACTCTTTTAAAACTCGATCCCCTTCTAAATGCCCAAAGGTATCATTAACGACTTTAAAATTATCAATATCGATAATTAACAATGCAACCGACTGCTTTGATCGCATAGCCTGTTCGAGTAACAGCACGCTGCGGCAATTCATCTCTCTTCTATTTAATAAATTGGTTAACTCATCGGTAGACGCTAAAGATTGTAAGCGTTCAGTTTGCGCTTCTAACTTTTCCCGTGTTTTAATCAGCTCGTCGTAAAGCTTATCTCGCTGAGTCGCGTTAAAAAAGCTCCAGTATATATAGCCCTTTTCATCAAGCTGAGCATTAACGGTAACGGCCATACGCTCGCCTTGGGCGCTGAGCATAATTAACTGCATTTCTTGACACGCTTTTTCATGCAGTAAGGTAGGAAGCACATAACTTTGTAAAAATATTTTTGATGATTTAGTTATAATTTTATCAACCGACTTGCCAATAAGCTCATTACAATTCCACTGTAATTCCTTTTGAAAATAAGTATTTGCATAAACAATAATGTTATCTGCATTTGTCACTAATGCACCATTTAAAAAGTGATCTGCGGAATAATCAGCAAGCTTTTCATCTACTTTATCAAGTGACATGTGGCTAACTCACAAAATCAAAAATTAAACGGCTGACTGTTTCTGGGTGCGTCATATGAATACAGTGGCCATGCGCACTAATAACCTTAAGTGTTGCATTTGAAATTTCATTCGCTACAAACTCCCCAACAGAAGGCGCGGCTAAAGCATCATTTTCACTTTGTAAAATTAAAGTAGGCTGTTTTATATGTTCAAGTATAAAACGGTAGTCGGATAAAAACGTGGCTTCTGCAAATGTTTTTGCAATAAGGGGATCTGTTGAGCAAAAACTTCCCGATAGTTCCGCTATAAATTCATCTGGATGAGAGTTGCCCATTACTAGAGGCGCTAAATAATTTGCCCAACCAATGTAATTTTTATCCATTAGGTTTAGTAATTCGTGAAGGTCTTGTTTTTCAAATCCACCAAAATAATCAGGGGGTAAATTTAAAAAGCACGGTGAGGGGCACACCATAACCAGCTTAGAAAATAGCTCTGGTTGCTCAATGGCAGCAAGTGCGCCAATGGTGCCACTAACCGAGTGGCCTATAAATGTAATATCGGTAAGTTCAAGTGCGGCACATATTTCTAGTACGTCTTTGGCATACCCATCAAGGGTTGAGTAGCGCTGTTTATTATATTTAGACACATCAGAGTTACCTGAGCCTACATAATCAAACAGCACTAAAGTAAAATGTTGTTCAAGGGCAGGAATAATAAATCGCCACATGTTTTGGTCGCAACCAAATCCGTGAGCCAACACTAAGGTTTTATCACCCTTGCCAATTATTTTGACGTTGTTTCTGCTGAGTATTTCATTTAAATGTTGCATGCTGAATTATCCCTTTCTTATTTCAACTTATTAATGGTAGTTCAACTACGAGCCGAAACTACTATTTTAACACTAAATGTAGTTTAACTTATTATAAACCTTTAAACATCAATTAGTTAGTTGAAAAATAATCAAGGGCAAAGTACATACTATTGTATTGAATAAGTGTAATTAATTATTTCGCTTATCTATAAAAACAATGCCTTTTTAACATTAAATTACAATCATATAGCCAGTGTTAGCATAATGACTAATTAATATGTCTAATACAAACAGTTAGTTTTGGTGCTCATACTGTCCGCGATATACTTCAAATACTTTTAGCACGGTGTGTTGTTCTTTTGAAAGAGAGTCAAACCAGTCATCAAATAACTCATCATCTTCTTGTTCGCTTAATGCTAAATAATGAGCAAGCAATTCAATGATATCGTTATGAGAACATGCGAGTGAGTCAACTTGTTTTGCCAATACACTATGATCGCGCTCCCTAAGAGTGTCCATAACTCCTTGGTCGATTTGGTCCTGTTTCGTTTGAGCGTCACTCATAAACTACCTCTATTCTACGTGTTTAAATTTTTATTATTTTTTTTGCTGAAACTAGTTATAGCAGCCTAAATACTAATAGCCAGTACTTTTGATCTAAGTGCTTATTTTTTGACTAGATTGTGCAAATACGCAGCAATTACGGTGCATTAAAGACTATTTAACCAAAGTTCAAGCTATTTAAAATGATTTGCAAAGGGAAATTAAATGCGCTAAATTAAATGATATACTATCACATAACATTAAAGGCATTTAATGAAACCAAATATTCACCCTGATTACCATGTGGTTGCTTTTCATGATACTGCAGCCGATTCATATTTCATTATAGGTTCAACCATCAAAACCGACCGCACTATCGAAATAGACGGTAATACATATCCCTATGTGCCTATTGATGTTTCATCTGACTCACACCCATTTTATACAGGCAAACAAAAAACGCTCGCATCTGATGGCCGCGTTGCGCAATTTAATCGTCGTTTTAAAAACTTATCTTCGGTTAAAAAGGAAAGCAAATGAAAATATTAAGTTCATTAAAAAGCGCAAAGCAACGACCTGGTTGTCAAATTGTAAAGCGTAAAGGGCGCGTGTTCGTGATATGTAAAGATAACCCTAGATTTAAGGCCGTACAGGGTATGAAGAAAAAATAGTGAGATAAAATAATAATGCCGAGTTTATTACTCGGCATTATTGTTAAAGGGTATTTACTTTACTTCAACAGAAAACTCAGGCACTGCCTGAATAACCTTTTTCACGGTACATGTATTTACAGCAGCAATAAGTGCTTTTTTATATTTATCGGGGAAACCTTCAGGCAACCCAATTTCAATAGAAAAACGTTTTTTACCGTTTTCATCTACATTCTCGTTATTTTGTGTCAGCGTCATGCCGTCGGTTGAGATCTCTCTTTGCTGACAAAATTTACGCGCATAAAAACCAGCGCACAAAACCATGCTAACCAAAAAATAGTCAAATGGTTCTGGGTGCTCTGCCCCACCACCGGCATTGATGCTTTGATCGCTTATAACTTCATGCTCACCAAACTTAGCACTCCACTTTTGACCGTCTAACATTGAAACTGAAATTTCCATTGCTAATCCTTATTTTCCAAACAGTAATTCAAAAAAGCCAGGAGGCTCATGTAATTTATGATATTTTTTACGTAAGTTATCGATGGCTTTAAGTGGTTTTTTTGCAGCTTCGAGTCCCTGCTCATTCGCTACTTTTTTTGCCAACTGGGCTTGAGCCAGTACTTTATCGAGCCCTTGCACCGACTTCTCAGCTTCTTTATAAAATTTGGCTTTCTTACCTTGCTCTATCAATCCAATAAATTGATCGATAGCACCATTAAATTCTTGTAGCTGGGTTGCTTCAACACTTTGTTTATAAGCCAGCCCTATATTTTTCATGGTCTTTTCTAAATCACTTACGTCATTAGCGGCAACTGTTTGACTAAAGAGTAATACTATTAACAATAAAACTGCTTTCATTCATAAATCCTAAAAAAATTAATTGCTGCATACATGCTAAACTTACTGGGGTATTATATAGCATAACGCTTAGATGTCACCACGGAGCTAGTTAGCAAGGTAAAAATCGAGCTTTATAAAATCTATAGAGAAACATATGCCTTTGTTTAAATTATACCGCCTGATAACTTATACCTGCCTGCTATTCAGTAGTTACAGTATTAATGCCTTAGAGATCATATTCATCAATCCTGGCTTTTCAAATTCCATTGAGGCTGAGAGCAATAAAACCGGTGATTTTTGGTTTCATGTTTCTAAAATTATGCAAAATGCTGCCTCTGATTTAGATGTGACATTAACTATAAAGTACGCCAACCGAAATCATATTTTAATGAAAGAGCTGATCCAGCAGGCCATTAACGATAAGCCTGATTATCTGATATTAGTAAACGAAAAAAATGTCACCAGCCAATACCTATCTAAAATAGACAGTAACAAGGTTCCCATTTAATTTTTATTAAATCGCCCTTCCCCTGCGTCTCTCGAGCAATTGCAAACAAATGGCGTCAATGTGGTCGGCAGTATTACCCCTAATAATCGTGTTGCAGGTAAATCATTGATGCAGCAGCTTTATAAAAAGTTTACCAATAAAACAAAAATGCCAGCTCATACATTAGCTTTACTAGGGGATTACACAACCCCTGCTTCCACTTTGCGTACCCAAGGGTTAATGGACTTTTTGGCGCAAACACCCAAAGTAACCTTAACCGCTAAAGAAGTTGCGAATTGGTCTGAACAAGAAGGCTATATAAAAACCATGGCCTATATGCAACTTGCGCCTGAAATTAACATTATTTGGTGCGCTAATGATGCCATTGCGTTTGGTGCTAAAAGAGCATTAACACAACTTAACAAACAATCGCAGGTTATTGTGGGTGGGATTAACTGGGATTCTGCGCCTAATAACGCATACGCGCTTGATATATCGATAGGGGGTCATGTTTTATTAGGGGCTAATGCAATTATAAACTTATTTGATAACCATACTGATTTAAAGCGTTGGCCACTTTTTCACAGCACTAATGATATTTTTCAGCCACTCAACGATACAAATAAGCCTTTATATAATGCAATTAATGCGAATAACCTAGCCGAAATAGACTTTTCGCAGTTTAGTAAAACCCGCCCAGGCAAAGTTGAATTTACTATAGAAAACTTACTACTCGCGCTTGAGTAATGTAACTGTAAAGCCCCTTTACAGTTACATTGATTACTTTAAACGTCGTTATTTATGCTCTATTAGATAACCAGAGTGTTTGATACGGTGCTAATTGCATAGTTTTAAGCTCTTCATCCAGCACTGTTTTAGAGAGCAGCTCATGCCATTGCTGTGTATTTATTAAGTTCAAATCGGCCAAGGTTAAGCTTTGTGGCTGACTGCTGATATTATAAATACAAAAAATACTTTGCTGGCGGTCAATGCTTTGTCGCCAAAAACCAAATAACCCCTCTCCTAAATGCAAAGTGAACTGTGTTGCATTAGGATGAAATGCCGCTTGCCTTTTACGCACTGCTAATAACTGTTTTACTCCGTTGAATACTTGATGATGATGACTATATTTTTCTGTAATTGCCGCTAATAATTTAGATTCTTGCCAGCGATGACGGTTAATGGCGCGATTGTGTTGCGAATTATCAAAGCGTTCATAGTCATTAGTGGTGCCAAGCAAACTATGTATATACAGCCCTGGGATCCCCTCCATTGCAAACATAATGGCGTGAGCACATAAAAAGCGCTCAAGGCCAAATTTATCCGCGCCATTATGCGTCCCTTGTAAGGCATCAAATAAGGCAATATTTAGCTCATACGGGGTATGTGTGCCATCGTGACTAGTACGCATTGAAACGCGCCCACCAAACTTCATGGTGGTACTGACTAATGAAGCAACCTCACTGGGTTGCAGCAAGCCTTCAATTGGCCTTAAACCAATTCCATCGTGAGAAGCAATAAAATTAAAATACGCAGTGCCGTTTTGTGCTGGCGGCATACTCATCATCCAATGCTTAAGCGCCGTACTATCGCCACTGAGTAAGGTATGCAATAACAGCGGCGGCAAGGCAAAGTTGTAAATTGCATGGGCTTCGTTGGCATTACCAAAGTAAGACAAGTTCTCCTGATTGGGAATATTAGTCTCGGTGATGATCACCACGCTTGGCTCGGCATGCTCAATCAGCGTTCGTAATAAACGCACTACTTCGTGGGTTTGTGGTAAGTTTATACAACTGGTATTGAGTTGTTTCCATAAAAAGGCCACAGCATCAAGGCGAAATAAGCGAATACCGTTGTCTAGATAATGACGAATAATGCCGACAAACTCTTTTAACACCTCGGGGTTTTCAAAATCAAAATCCACTTGATCATGACTAAATGTGCACCATACATGTTTTTCACCACTGGTTGTTGTTACCGTATTTAATAGTGGCGACGTACGAGGACGAACAACTTGGCTTAAATCGTCAGTTAAACAGGCTGTTTTAAAGTAATCTTTTCCGGGATGTGTGTCGGTTAAAAAGTTTTCAAACCAAATACTTCGACTAGAGCAATGATTAATGACTAAATCCGCCATCAGTTTTACATCTTTTGCAATCGCGTTAATGTCTTGCCAGTCGCCCAGCGCTTCATTAACGTGTGCATAGTTCATTACCGCAAACCCTTCATCTGAGCTATACGGATAAAAGGGTAAAATGTGCAGTGCATTAAGCTGATGATCGCACTGCTCTTTTATAAAGCGATGCAAGGTTTTTAAAGGCGCCTCTAAAGGGGTGCCTACGGCTAAATCACTGTCTTCATGGTTTATTATCGAATCGCCATAGGCTATTAGCACAACATCTTGTTCATCCCAGCGGTTAGTGTGTGGCGTGGGATCGCGAAGTGGGTTATCACCTAGAATTAAGGTGATCAATTCTTCAGTCAATTCGCTTATTGCTATCGGTAATTCAACATTTTGATAAATAGCATGTAAATGTTGTTCAACTCGTTGAAAAAACTGTTCTTTAACTATACTCACAGGCGCCTCGTTTAATGATGTTAACTGTATTGCTCGTTATCTAGCTCAACGGCTTCTTTTAAACGCTCAAGTACGTCAGGCATTGCCGAGGCCACACGATTCCAACTCGGCACAAAGGGGGCTTCCATTGGGTTTTCTAAAAAGTGCTGACCGGCATTCATGATATTTTGCGCAAACATTTCAACGGCTTTTTCTTCTTGGTGAATATCAAGGGTTAAACCGTTCATTAGTGCATCATTATGATAGGTTTCAATAAAATCTAAACCAATACGGTAATATGTGGCTTTTAATGAACGAATGGTTTCGCTGGTAAAGGTAACCCCTTGCGTTGCTAACTTTCTAAATAGTGCTTTGGTGATATCAATCGACATTTTAGAAAGGCCAGCGGTTTGGTCGTCGAGCGATAATTCCTGATGTTTATGATCGTAATTATCGGCAATATCGACTTGGCATAATCGGTTATGAGAATAGTTACGGTACATTTCGCTTAATACGCCAATTTCTAATCCCCAGTCGCTAGGAATACGAATATCGTTTAATACATCGCGCCTAAACGAAAACTCACCCGCTAATGGGTAGCGAAACGAGTCCATGTACTCAAGGTAATCACGGCTGCCTAAAATGGTTTTAAACGAGCGCAATAACGGAGTAACCAATAGCCGAGAGACACGGCCATTAATTTTTCCATTGGCGGTACGCGGGTAAAAGCCTTTACAAAACTCATAGTTAAATCGAGGGTGTGCCACAGGGTATATTAACCGCGCTAATAAGCCTCGGTCATAAGTTAAAATATCACAGTCATGCAAGGCGATTGATTCAACCTCAGCGGTGGCTAATTTATACCCCATGCAATACCACACATTACGCCCTTTACCGAGCTCGCGTGGCGCCACACCTAAGGCTTGAAGCTCTTTGTCGAGCGCTTGTAAGCGTGGCCCGTCGTTCCAAAGTACTTTGTGGTTTTGATCAAGCGCTTTAAAAAAGTTCAGTGCATAACGATATTGACTTTCGTCGGCTCTGTCTAAGCCTATGGTAATTTGTGATAAATAAGGTACTTTTTGCAGCTCTTTAACAATATTTTGTAGCGCGGGGCCTTCTAACTCACTAAATAATGAGGGCAAAATAAGCCCCATGGGTCGCTGCTTACTAAAACTCAGCAACTCTTTTTCTAAATCGTCTACGGGTCTGTTGGCAATATTATGTAACGTTGTAATGATGCCATTTTGATAAAAATCAGCCATGTAAACTATACTCCTCAAAATTGGGTAAAATGCTGTTAATACAAGGTAATGCAGTGATTTCTTCTACCCAGCCTAACGGCGCTGGCAACTGAGAATAGCGCGCTTTGTTATGGGTTAATTTAACCGGCTTTTTACTCTCTGGATTGGCAATAATAATGGCAATATCTGCCTCTTCGAGCATTTGCTTATCGTTATCACTATCCCCAAGCGCAATAATGCTTAGCGGCTTAGTAAACTGCGCAGTAAACTGTTTCACCAGCCATTGCTGCGCCATGCTTTTATCGGTATTTTTACCAATGTGGATAAAGCGCCCGCCTACTTTAACGTCGTAGCCGTACACTGTTATTGCGTTTATAAATTCGTTGAGTTTGTGCTCTTCGCCATGCCAGCAGAGCGGATCTGAATATTGACGATTCTGTGCTTGCGCCGCCTGTATCTCGTTTAACCCTGTGATGTGCATTACCTGCTCACACGATAACTCACTGAATAAACTATATTGGTCGCTGTAGTCTTTTTTTAAATGTGTTAAATCAGCCCATAAATTGCTAATGGGTGCCGCAAATGAATAACACCAATAGCCTTGGTATTCGCTGCAGCCAATGGGTCTGAGGGTAAAGTAATTTTCAGGAATATAGACAGCCGAGCCATTTTCAACAATAAAAGGCTGTTTAATATTGAGCGCTTGTTGCAGTGCCACCACTTCACTAAACGTTTTACTGGTGTTAAATACCACCGGCACACCGCTGTATTGCAGCTCTTGTAATAAAGTGTCGACCGCTTCGGTATTGTAGTCTCTATGATTTAGTAACGTACCATCTAAATCGGTAAAAATAATGGGCTGACCAATATTGTCGCTAGTTAGCTGCATTGCGACTACATCACGGTGACTATCAAGCTCTATTAATGCATTCGCTTTGGCACTGAGGGTACTTAAATTTTCTCGGGTAATACGCTCAAAGTGAGAAATAAACCAAAGCAGCTGCTCGTCGGTCATGGTACCTGTTCCTTGGCCTTGTTTTGCGATTAGCTTGTGCTCTTGCTCTTGTCGCCATGCAAATACATCATCAAAACTCGGCGCTTTAAGCATAATTGTGTAGTCAATTTTATTAAATACGGTTTTATACTCATTGGCTAAACAGCTATTAATACAGCGGCGCCATAGTCCTTGCTGATCGTATGATTTTTCTAGCTCATTAATGGGCTCAATTAAGGTAAAAGGCTGCTGTGGCTCACTGGCTACACACCACCCTTCTAAAATAACAATATCGACTGGCTGACTATTGGTTAACCATTTATTTTTTGCTACAGGTTCATCTTGTTGCTTGTCAAAACGCGGCAGCGGTACATTAACCTCTTTATTTAACAAGCGACTAATGGTTTTATCCATAAGGGCAACATCATGTGTGCCTGGAACTCCACGGGTGGCAAATAAACAATGCACATCTTGTGCTAGCTGCTGACGTTTTTGGGTTGATAAATAAAAGTCATCAATAGAGAGTGCGACACAATTTAGGTGGGTGTTTTGCTCAAACCAAGTCACTAAATAGTCACCAAGCGTGGTTTTTCCTGAGCCTTGGCAGCCGTTGATGGCAACAAATAAAGGCGCATTTTTTTTGCTGGTTAAAATATCCTGAGCAATAGCAGAAAAATACTGCTCACTAATATATTGATATTTCAACGGCAATTGATGTTTTACTAAAAAAGCATTTATATCCACACTATTGGCCTCCAATATAACAATCCCTGATTCAACTATAGGGTATGAATAAGGAAATGCAGTTACTAGACCAATATTATTTATTGTTACTTTTTAGTAGGTTAAAAAAAAAGCGCATTTAAAATGCGCTTTTTTGGTGCAATATTTTTAACCACAGTGCAAATTTAATTCTCGTTGCTCTGTGCTTTTGGGAATACTAAATTTAATACTATGCCTAAAACAGCGCATAAGCTCACACCTTCAAGGCTGAACTGGCTGCTACCAATGTGCATACCACCAATACCGCAAATTAAAATAAGCGCCACAATACTTAAATTGCGTGGTTCGCTTAAGTCATCGCCCGATTTAACTAAGGTATTTAAGCCAATAACGGCAATAGAGCCAAATAATAAAATCATTATGCCGCCCATTACAGGGACCGGAATGGTTTGCAAACCCGCGCCCATTTTAGCCACAAACGCTAAACAAATTGCAATAATGGCAGTCCACATCATCACTTTAGGGTTAAAGTTTTTAGTTAGCATTACCGCACCGGTTACCTCTGAGTAAGTGGTGTTAGGTGGACCGCCAAATAATGACGCAGCAGACGTGGCTAACCCATCACCAAATAAAGTGCGATGTAGCCCTGGCTTTTTCAAATAGTCTTTTTTTGTAACTTGGCTAATTGCCATCATGTCGCCAATGTGTTCAATAGCAGGCGCAATTGCCACCGGCACCATAAACAAAATGGCTTGCCATTTAAACTCTGGCAGTACAAAGTTAGGCACTGCCAACCACTGTGCATTACTGACTGTTTCAAACTGTACTACACCCATAAATAACGATAGCGTGTAACCGGCAACAACACCGGCTAAAATAGGGATCAGTTTAAATACTCCTTTGCCCCACACGGCAAACACTAAAGTTACTAGTAATGAGATCATAGAGATAATAATGGCACTGTCGTAGGCAATAATTTGTGTACCACCATCGCCACTTTTACCCATGGCCATATTAACCGCAGCTGGCGCGAGTGCGAGGCCAATCACCATAATGACTGGGCCGACCACAATTGGCGGCAAAATTTTATGTAAGGTTTTTGTGCCTTTAAACTTCACCAATAAACTCAACAGCATATAAGTAAAGCCCGCTGCCATTAAGCCGCCCATAGTGGCGGGTATGCCCCACATTTGCACTGAGGCAATAATGGGTGCAATAAACGCAAATGACGAGGCTAAAAAGATAGGCACTTGGCCTTTAGTGACAAATTGAAACAACAAAGTACCTAAACCTGCGGTAAACAACGCAACACTCGGATCGAGACCCGTTAAAATAGGCACTAATACCAGCGCACCAAACGCTACAAATAGCATTTGGGCACCCGTTAAAATGGTTTTTATTGAAAACGTAGAATTATTTTGCACTGCTAAACCCTAGTAAACCGTACCGAAAATTTTATCACCTGCATCCCCTAATCCTGGGATAATGTAGCCTTTTTCATTAAGGTGGCTATCAACTGAGGCAGTAAAAATCTCTACATCTGGGTGAGCAGCTAATGTTTTTTCAACGCCCTCAGGCGCAGCAACCAGTACAATAACTTTAATTTCTTTACAGCCCGCTTTTTTAAGCATATCGATGGTGGCGATCATAGAGCCACCAGTAGCCAGCATAGGGTCAATCACTAAGCTCAAACGCTCATCAATATTACCTACTAGCTTTTCAAAGTAAGGTACTGGCTCAAGTGTTTCTTCGTTACGCTCTAACCCCACTACACTCACTTTAGCTGCTGGGAGTAATTGCATTACGCCGTCCATCATCCCAAGGCCTGCGCGTAAAATTGGCACAACGGTAATTTTTTTACCTTTAATATGCTCAACTTTAAGTTTATTACCGTCCCAACCTGTAATTTCGTTATCTTCTAATTCTAGGTTTTTAGTGGCTTCGTAAGTTAATAATGTGCCAACTTCTGAACACAACTCTCGAAAACTTTTCGTGCTAATTCCATGCGCGCGCATTAAACCTAACTTATGTTGAACAAGGGGGTGAGAAATAACGTGAATAGCCATAATAATAAACCTAGTGATAAAAAATTTGACGTATTTTATATTAAAACAGGCCGTTTGACTGTTAATTTTAGCCCTGATTTCATAGTTCGTGCCTAAATATTTAATTTAGCCACAACTGTTCAACTTTTTGTGTTTATGAGTTGTTACTGGCTAACCAATTATTTACCTGAGCATGCATGTAGCCGTTAATTTTTTTGTGCTCGGGGCTCCACCCAAGTAAAAACCGATAAAAGTCTGCCCACGCCACCGGCCATAAATGAGCCCATTGTGCAATAACGTCATCCGCATGCACTGCTGGTTGGTAGTGACTGAGTGCGTTTTTAAACTGGCTAAAATAATAGTTGAGGTAGGTTTGTGCGTGTTTGTGAAGCTCAGAATCGTCCATACAACTGGTCATAAAATACATAACATCTACCACCCCAACACCCGCACCCACATATTGAAAGTCATAACCGCGTATATGCCCTTGGCTATTAGCGGCAAAATTAGCAAGCTTGGCATCACCATGAATTAACGTTTGGTAGTCACATTGTTTTAACGCGTTATTTAATTGAGTAGCTGCCTGTTTAATATCGGACTTTTCAGGCAAGTTATTAAATTCATCAGGGCGTGTATCTAAATGCCAATAACTTCCTTGCTGCCATAAACCATCAAACTTTGTATTTAAATGAAAGGCATTTAAATGAAAGGCATGAAACTGTGCCAACCACTTTAATATCGCCTTTATATTCTCAGTGGTTGCTTGGGTGTATCCCAGCTTTGAAAAGTCTTTAAACACCAAGGCAAACTCATCGCCTTTGTTGATTGCTTTAATGCATTCAATAGCTGCCGCTTGCTTGGGCAGTTTATGGCTAAATTGCTGATAAAAAGTATATTCAACGTGGTAAGAGTCACGCTTTCTATTAAGCGCAAAGCTGCTTTGTTTAATTTTAGGGTGATTAATATGATCGGGTACTTTAATCGCTTTAATCACACAGGCTTGCTCATCAAGTTGACAATTCACAATTTGACCACAGCCACTCCAAAGCGAGGTTAGGGTTTCGCCAATAGCTATACGTTGAAAATGCGGGGTAAGTAATGGAAGATAAAAAGACATAGCCATATTAGGTTGCTAAATTTTAGTTAGCTTAACATTAGACGGTGTTTTTAATAAAAGGTCTTAGTAAAAAGCTCTGTATGTTTTTTCACAACCCTGTATGTAAAAAACGAATGCTAGTTTTTGAATGGGTGGCAAAATTAACTATGCCACTACAAACTTATCGTCGAATTGAGCGCTTTACCCGCTGCAATACTTTGTTGTATCCATTTTAGTTATGGCTTTGTTTAACAATAGAAAGGATAAGACTATCAATGTCATTATTCACTGCGCCAATACTACTATTACTTAAAATCACATAACCAAAGTTAAGGTCAGTGATAGAGCGTGATAGCGAGACCCAACCACGATTAAATCCAGCAAAGCCAAGACTGCTATTCTTTGCGTCAACAACATAGCTCATACTCCAGCGCCCATTGGTGTTTGGCGCGGGCTTTATCATCAGATCAATTAATTTTTCTGGTAGCAACCCTAAACCATTATAATCACCATCGTTGTTGCGCAACACAGCCATATTAAAGCGTGCTAAGTCTATTGGCGTTGTCTGTAAACCAGCAGCTGCTTTCTCATTAAAATAAACCATGCCCGTGACTTTGCCGGAATTATCGTAAGGTGTTGCCGACTTTTTGATAACTTTTTTAGTAATGTTAAAAGTAGAATCCTTCATATTTAGAGGCTTAAACACGTATTGCTGCATATAGTCTTCAAATGCCATGCCTGACACATCTTCAATTAAAAGTTGCACCACTGAATACCCACCACCAGAATAAGACCATTTTGTATCGGGCACATGAATAAGTTCAACAGATCCGGCGCCATTGTTATTGCCATTTAGTGAGTCAACTATAGATGTTAACTTTTCTGGAGACTCCCAGCCTGTATATGGGCCAAGTGACAAGCCTGAAGTGTGAGATAAGATATTTCTCAATGTTACTTTTTTTGCGTTAAACTCAGACTTAGGGATCTGCCAACGTTTGAGGTATTGGTTTATTGGCGCATCTAAATCGACTTTGCCTTGAGCTACAAGTTGCATTACTCCCCAAACAGTAACCAGCTTAGAAATAGACCCTACGTTAAACATTGTGCTTTGGGTAATCTCAGTTTTGGCTGCTACGTCGGCAAAACCATAGGATCGAAACTCTAGAACTCTATTTCCATTGACAAATGCAAGTGCAACACCAGGAGCTTTGTGTTTATCTAAAATCTTTGGTATGTCATCTTCCAAGCGCTCTGTGATCTCAGACACATCAGTAAACTCTTCAGCGGTAGCAAGACTAGCTAAAAACAATGTAAATATTATCAGTATTGATTTAATCATAACTTTCCTTAGTTCGTAAAACGCCAATATAAACAGACTTGAAATAGTTGGCTAAAATATTAAACAGTGTGAAAACAGCCAACGGTTTTTTTTCGTTTGAATATTCTTACTAAATACCGTTTGTTACCGATAAGTATTTGCTTTTACCGAAACTGACATAATAAATAGTTAAAAAAAGCAATTTGAATATATTACTACCAAAAGAATTTTTAATAATAATTCCTTTGTCAGTAATTGAGGCTACAGGAAAAGTTTGGCTTGAACACCAATCTATTTTCGCTTGAATGTTTTTAGTTGAATCAGGGATGTTTACTGTTTGCGTAACCCCTCTTTTTATAGTGGCAACTTCTACGTCATCCGCAAACAACTTATAGTCTCTCGCCATATCCACAAATTGTTTTGGTCTAAAAACTTGAATATTCATCTAAACTCCATTTAGGTATTTAACACCCCAATAAGCCGCCGAAAGGAGCATAGCGTATTGAGGTCGGTTTAATTGGCTTGTTAGAGTGCTTCTTCAACTTTTATGCCTGCTGCAGAATACAAGGTTTGTATTGTACTTTTTGCCAGTGCTATTAACTCTTGCAGCACTTGAAGTGCTGGTTTTGTTGAATCTATGTCACCAATTACAATTTCAACGGGCACATCTAATTCCTGCTCAATTATGTTCGATGGTGGCACTTTGGCTTTTCTTCTCTGTGTCCAAGTCATTGGCTGTACTTGCCAACCAACATCGCGATAATTATTACCAAAGCCACAATTCATTAAACCAGATGGAAAATCAGGAACCAGTCTTTGAATCATTGAGCTACTAATTTTCGTGAAGTTACCTGTTGGGACTAATAACTTGTGTTTATCCATAACGTCCAAGTCGTGAATGGCACAAAGAAGTATATTCCCACCATCTCTATATGGCTTTAAACTCGCTAGTGCGTGAGCAAAATCTTTCGAAACTCTCGAAGGTATACCAGTCAAAACAGAGTCTTTCAAGGCAGTCTCTGTTGAGGTGATTGGAAATTGAATGCTTTTTCGTTCTCCATCAGATTTTGCATACCTCTCAGTACAATTCCAATATGCATGATCAATAGCAGCTCTAAGATTATGGAGAACATCGCCAATTATTACGGCAGCTTCATTAGCAACATTTTCGTTTCGCTTTGCGAATGTTGCTCTTCCACCAGTTTTGCAATTAGTTTCTAAAAAATAACCGAACGGCTTTTTCTTTTTAAACATCTGTGCAAGTTCAGCATAATGCTTTTCTGCACGTTTTACTTTCAAGTAGGCACTATCCATATTCGCACTCTAACAACTTTATCAAAGGACACTTTCCTCTTTTTATGAGCAATGTATGTCCTCTTCATTATTTTTAATATTAATTACAAATCATGTAACACATTGCCAACTTTAAACTTTTAGTTAGGCTGTTCTTTTTATAATGTGCAGAAAAGAGGAAAGCGCCCTCATTTTTTGGCTTTGAAAGAAACACCAAAAATGACAAGCGTTTCGAATCTGCTTAAATTGTTTGTTATGTTCGAAGTTTAACGGCTGTGCCAAATACTAATATTTCTGATGCCCCATCAGTAACTGAGCTAGTTGTAAATCGTATTCCTACTATTGCATCGGCATTTAACTTTTTTGCATCTTCTATTAATCGTTCTACCGCTACATTTCGAGCTTCCATCAACATCTCGGTATAGCCTTTGAGTTCGCCGCCCACAATTCCTTTTAAACCAGCCATGATATCTCGACCAACATGTTTAGACTGAACCATGTTACCATTAACGATACCCAATACAGCTTCGATTTCCTTGCCAGGAACAGTTTCCGTTGTCGTATAAATCATAATTTTTCCCTAGATGATAACAGCTCATTAAACACCACTTTGGGAGTTATAACCCTCAAAACAGCGTATATTATATACGCTCAATAATTCCACTAAACAACTCTAATGTAAACAAGTAATTACGTAGCTTATTTACCAATCATTGTTAAAATACACTAAAACAACGTTTAATAATGTTCTGTACCATCAAATTAGTCGTCATTATCCCTGAGCTTGAATTACACCCATAAAAAAAGCCCCGCTTGATGTTACTCAAGCAGGACTCCACACTAATTTTGTATCAATAAAAGCGCCTAAACTGCAGGCGCTTTGCATTATTGAATTTTATTGGTTAACCACGCTTTTAAGCGGATTAACTGGCTGTGCGTTGTCGTCTAGGATGTTCATATCGAAGTCGAACTCATCAACACGAATCGCTTTTTCACGCTTTTTGTTGTAATCACTTAACTGAACAAATTCAGCGTCGTTAATTACTTTTGCAGCAAGTGCATTTTCAAGCGTGATTGAAAAACGCGTACCCGGCTTAAAGGTTTTAGCACGTAGCGCTTTTTTCACTTTAGCTAATAGCTCAAGTGACGCCATTTTAGCTTTGTAAGCTTGCTCATTGATGTGATGACCATCACCTTCAATTGGCTTAACTAAATGTGTGATTTGCGTTTTAAATGCCGTATCTAGCTGAGCTTGTTTTGCTAATTCACGAATTAAATCATCGCTAATTTTTGGCATTTTAGTTGAGTAGTTCATAGTAATGAAACGAATGAACTTACGAGTACCACTTGCAGGGAAGTTGTCTAAGAACTTGTGCAATGCTTCTTCTGCGCTTTGTAGTGCAAAACGAGTTGCATAATGGAAGTAAGGTGCTGCTTGCTCGCGCTCGCTGCTCGCCACTTTTTGCTCGTAGTATTTAATTGATGCCATAGCTGCGTACAAGAAGCTCATTACATCGCCTAAACGTGCTGATAGCATTTCTGCTTGCTTTAATTTACCGCCAAGTACTAACAACGAGAAGTCAGCGTATACTGCAAGTTTTGCAGATAGTTTGTGTACTGCTTTTTCGTAGTCACGTACTTCTGGTAATGCTGAGCTTGCGCCAGCAGTAAATGGTAATACACCTAAACGGAATGCACGTAAGCTGTTTGCTGTACTGTAACCAATTGTTTTACGTAAAATACCGTTAAATTCTGCATCAGCGCCTTTGTCGTCGCTGTGGATTGATTCAACCATAGATTGTAAGTATGGGTGACAACGCATAACACCTTGACCAAATATCATCAGGTTACGAGTAAGGATGTTTGCGCCTTCTACAGTAATTGCAATAGGTTGTGCAACGTAGCCACTTGCTAGTGTATTTTGTGGACCGTTTTGAATCGCTTTACCGGCTTGAATATCCATCGCCGAGTCTAATACGTCGCGACCAAGTTCAGTCATGTGGTATTTAGCAATTGCCGTTACTACCGATGGTTTTAAGCCCATGCCTAAACCTTCAGTTGTCAATACTCGCATTGCTTCTTGAAGGTATGTTTTACCCGCAATGTCAGCAAGCTTTTCTTGAATACCTTCAAACTGACCGATTGATAGACCAAACTGCTCTCGTACTGCTGCGTATTCAGATGCAGATTTAAGTGCAACTTGCGCTGTACTTACACCTAGCGCGGGTAGTGAAATACCACGGCCAGCACCTAAACAGCTAACCAGCATTTGCCAACCACGGCCGATGTTTTTCTGACCACCAATAACAAAATCCATTGGTACAAATACTTTGTTACCACGTGTAGTACCGTTGTAAAAACGGATACCCATTGGATCGTGGCGATTACCAAGTTCTACACCTGGGTGCTCTTTTGGAATTAAAGCACACGTGATACCTAGGTTTTCTTTACCACCTAGTAAACCGTCTGGGTCAACTACTTTAAATGCTAAACCAAGAACCGTTGCGATTGGTGCAAGTGTGATATAACGCTTGTCCCATGTAATTTCTAGGCCAAGAACTTCTTCGCCGTTGTGCATGCCTTTGGTTACTTTACCAACGTCTGGAATGCCGCCGGCATCAGAACCCGCTTCAGGGCTTGTTAGGGCAAAACATGGGATGTCTGTGCCGTTTGCTAAGCGTGGTAAGTAATGCGCTTGTTGCTCTTGCGTACCGAAGTGAAGAAGTAACTCACCCGGGCCTAACGAGTTTGGTACCATTACGGTTACCGCAACCGCTGAGCTTTTAGTCGCAATTGTGCCAACAATTGTTGAGTTTGCGTAAGGGCTAAACTCTAATCCACCAAATGACTTAGGAATGATAAGCGAGAAGAAACGTTCTTTTTTCAAAAACTCTAAAATGTCATTCGGTAAGTGAATGCCATTTTGAATTACTGAATCGTCAATCATGCCTAGTAGCTCTTGTACAGGGCCGTCAAGGAATGCTTGTTCGTCAGCTGTTAGTGTAGCTGCTGGTACATCGCGTAATGCACTGAAATCAGGCTTACCTTGATAGATAGAACCTTCAAGCCAAACATCACCCGCGTCTAGCGCTTCTTGCTCAGTGATAGAAATACTTGGTAAAACTTTTTTTAACTTTGTACGTAAACTCATGATTGAACTCATCCGACCAGATAAATAATACCTACATTACGTCATAAAAATCGCTTTAGATCAATTACTCTATTCAATTAATTAACAGTTTTTTCAATTTATTTTCTTTACTCGAACGTAAACTGTTGAAACACAAAGGCTTACACCTGTACGCTGAAAATGATAAATTTTTTAAGATTGATGGATAAAACGCCGTGCAAAGGCACCAAAAAGCAAATAATCTGCAAAGCGGGTAATGAATTAGGGTGTTTTTTTAAATACAGACTGTTTTAATTTTTAAATTTAAGCCTGATTTATTGTATTGAACAGGGTAAGTTGACACGTTAAATACGTGATTTATGGCCACTCAAGTTTTTTAAAATGCTTTTGCTTATTAGTGTAAATGTATAAAAAATAATAACTGAATAACACCTAAAAAAGGCATAAAAAAACGCAGCTTAAACAGGCTGCGTTTTGTATTAATCAGAGTTTTTTAACAGCCTATTTTTACGACATGCTTGCCTGTAAAACCACCCGCGAGCTGCGTGTTTAAGGCATTAGATACAGCATTTGCGTTAAACTCAACAGGCGTTAAGGTCGGTGCTTTAATATCACCATTAGTGGCGCCTTCGAGTAATAAATTACCCATAAAGCTCAAGCGTTGCTGCGCACATAAACTATTAGCGAGCCATGCACCACCAAGCGACACAACACTGATATTTGGCGCGCGCCGGTACATTAGATCTTGTTCAAAACAAGGTAATGGATTTAAACACGCTATTTTTCCGCAAAAACGCATGAGTTCGATATTACGCGCTGTCGACTCACCACCCACGGTATCGATTACTGCATCGAACCCTTGCGGCCCTAGCTCTCTACGAATTTTTTCACACAACTTTTTATCGTTGTAGTCAAACACAACATCCGCGCCAAGCTGCTTAACTAACTTATGATTGCGCTTAGAGGCGGTGGTAAATACATCAACGCCACGCTGTTTAGCGTACTGAATAGCAAACTGCCCCACTGCACCTGCCCCACCTTCAATAAAAACAGTTTGACCTTCAGTGATACTAATTTTATCTAAGCTAATTAGTGCTGCCATTCCGGCGCAAGGCAGCACAGCAGCAACCGCTGGGTTTAAATCTTCCGGTACAATAGACACTGCAAAATTAGGCACTTTTGTGTATTCACTCAGTACCCCTTGCCCACCTACGTTGGCGTGCCACATGACTCGCTCGCCAACATTAGGAAAAATCCCTTTACTTGCTTTTACTACAACACCTACCGCATCAAGCCCCAAAATATGAGGGTACTGCCACTGACAAAAACCTGATTTTGCAAAATGCCCATCAACGGGGTTTAAACCAACATATTCTACTTTTATCAGTAGCTCGTTATCTGAACACTCAGGAACAGGTAACTCAATGTCAGCTAAATTTATTTGATCATTCGGTTTTTCCAATACAATGGCACGCATTGTGTGCGGTATAGTATTTTGCGTTAAAATATCAGTATCAGACATCGTTAAACTCTACTTATTTGTGTTACTTAGTGCATAGCTCCATTGCCCATTAAATGATTGGTACGCATTGACCTTAGCAAGTAACGATAAAATGGTTGTTTCAACTGCATTTTCTTGTGCTATTAAAACATCCTGCCGCGCATCTAACAACTCTAGATAAGGGATTTGGCCTTCTTCATACATGGCTTCTGCTTGTAAAAAGGCTTTATTAGCAAAGTCATAACGTTCATCTGCAAAACGTTTTTGCTGTGCCTGATTAACTAACCCCTGCAACGAAAGCTCACTTTCACTAAGTGCTTTAAGCACCACGTTTTGATAATCGCTGTAAGCGGCTTCACTTAAAAACTGTTGTGCGTCTCGTTGTGCTAAAAGAGCAGGATAGCTTAAGATTGACCATTGCAACTTAGGCGCAATTTGCCATTGCTGCTGTGTATCGCTAAAGCCATTACTACCTACACTTAACACACCTGCAAAACCACTTAGGCTTACATCTGGTAGTAAAGCTTTACTGGCTGCCACACTTAAACTATTGGCTTGGCTAAAGTCATAAATTGCACGGCTAATATCTGGCCTCAGTGCAATAGCGGCATTTGGCTTACTAAGTGTTACGTCAAATTTATTGCGTAACACACTCAGTTCATTTGTTAATTCAATATTTTGAGTTAAACGCCCTGTAAGAACAGCAAGCGTTGATAAATCACTGTACTTGGCAAACTCAATGGCAGGAATTAACGCTTGTTGCTGGCGTAATTGCGCTAGGGTGCGGTTTAAATCAAGCTCACTTGCAACACCTTCATCAACACGCGCTTGTAACACATCAATACTTTGCTCAAGCGCTTGTATTTGTAAGCTAATAATACGCTGTTTTTCAGCATTGCCTTGATAGCTAACAAACCCTTTAACAACCGCTGAAACAACTTCAATTTTGAGTAAACGAACTTGCTCTGCTTGGCTCATAGCCGATGCATTTGCCGCATCAACTAAAGCAGTAACTCGGCCAAATAAATCAAGCTGCCAATTAAGTGCAAAATTAGCACTTGATTGGCGTGAGTTTGTATCTCCTAAGCCGCTTCTTTGAGCGCCTACCTCAACACCACCTTGCGGTAAATATTGTGCTTTTTGCTCACCCAACCTAGCTAATGCACTTTTTAGTACAAGCTGACTTGTTTTTAGGTCGTAGTTTTTAGCGAGTGCATCTGATACTAATTGATTTAGCTGCTCAGACTTAAGCGCGTGCCACCAGTTAGTTTCATCTGCACCACTTAGTTGGTCAGCAACTGCAGCACTGGCAACAAATTCGTTAACTGTTTTTTGCTCGTCAAGCACGTCAACCTTACTTGCACAACCAGATATGAGCGTGACCATTAATACAGAAGCTACGGTTAACTGTGTTTTAAACCGCTTTGCTATTTGATTAGTCATTTGATAACTCCTGTGTGTTACCTTTTTTCTTTACAACAAGCATGTAAAACACCGGAGTAAACAATAAACCAAACACGGTTACACCAATCATTCCAGAGAACACGGCATTACCCATTGCATGGCGCATTTCAGCCCCTGCACCCGTTGCTAGTACAAGTGGTATAACACCCGCTGTAAACGCGATTGATGTCATAAGTATTGGGCGTAAACGCATACGACATGCCGCTAATATTGCATCAATATGCGATAAGCCTGTATCGTTTTTATCTTTTGCAAATTCAACCATTAATATCGCATTTTTAGAGGCCAAGGCCACCAGCACAATAAGCGCTATTTGCGTAAATATATTGTTGTCTGAACCTACAAACCAAACACCAAGTAATGCTGAAAATATCGTCATTGGAACAATTAAAATAATTGCCAATGGTAAGCGCAAGCTTTCATATTGTGCAGCCAATACCATAAACACCAGTAACACAACTAATGGGAACACATACACCATAGTGTTGCCTGCTAATACTTGTTGGTACGTTACTTCAGTCCATTCGTACTCAATACCACTGGGTAAGTTGTCGGCCAAAATAGCCTCAATTGCCAGTTGAGCTTGGTCAGAACTAAAACCAGGTGCAGGACTGCCGTTAAGCTCTGCGCTTGGGTAACCGTTGTAGTGCATTACACGGTCTGGGCCAATTGTTGGCGTAACCGTTAGGATTGAGCCTAATGGCACCATGTTACCTTCACGGTTTCTTACTTTGAGGTTAAGAATTTGATCAGGGTCTAGGCGATAATCAGCATCAGCTTGCGCATTTACTTGGTACGTTCGGCCAAACATATTAAAATCGTTTACATACACAGAACCCAAGTATATTTGTAAAGCATTAAATACTTCGTCAAGCGGTATGCCTTGAATTAACGCTTGTTCACGATCAATATCAATATCCATTTGTGGAACTTGAATTCTAAAGCTTGAGTAAAGCCCCATTAATGCTGGATCTTGTTGCGCTTTACCAATCACTGTTTGTAGGCTGTTAAATAACGCTTCAAAACCTTTGTTTGCTCTGTCTTCAATTTGAAGTTTAAAGCCACCTGTAGTACCTAAGCCTTGAATTGGCGGCGGCGGAAATACTGCAACAAACGCTTCGTCAATTGCTGCAAATCGTTGATTTAACTGCGCGGCTATAGCCATGGCTGATTTACTCGGATCGGTTCTATCTTCAAATGCATCTAACGGAGTAAACACAATCCCGCTGTTAGGGCTGTTAGTAAAGCCATTTACTGATAAACCTGGAAACGCAACCGTATTAGCTACACCTGGTACTTCAAGTGCAATTTGTTGCATTTGTCTAAGTACATCCTCAGTACGGTCAAGGCTTGCTGCATCAGGTAATTGTGCAATGGCAACTAAGTACTGTTTGTCTTGTTGTGGAATAAACCCACCAGGTACTGCATCAAACAGCTTAATGGTTCCACCTACTAGGGCAACATAGCCGATCATTACAATAAAGCTCATACGAATTAGTTTTTTAACTAATTTTTCGTAGCCTTTGGCGCCTCGGTCAAATACACGGTTAAAAGGTTTAAATAACCAGCGGCCAAATAGTTTATTTAACAAACGTGTGAATGCATCTGGCTTAGTATCGTGAGACTTTAACAACAGTGCCGCTAATGCTGGCGATAGCGTTAACGAGTTAATTGCTGAAATCACCGTTGAAATAGTAATTGTTAAGGCAAATTGCTTATAAAATTGCCCTGACAGTCCGGTAATAAATGCCGTAGGAATAAACACAGCACACAATACAAGTGCAATGGCAATAATTGGCCCTGTTACTTCGCTCATAGCAACACGTGTTGCCTCAAGCGGCGATAATCCTTGCTCAATGTTACGCTCAACATTTTCAACTACAACTATGGCGTCATCCACCACAATACCAATGGCAAGTACTAAACCAAACAGCGACAAGGTGTTAATAGATACGCCTAACCACTGCATTACCGCAAATGTACCAATGAGTGAAATAGGCACCGCAATAAGTGGAATAATAGAAGCACGCCATGTTTGTAAAAACACAATGACAACAATCACTACTAGTACAATAGCTTCAAGCAACGTGGCAATAACAGCATCAATAGAGCCACGAACAAATACAGTAGGGTCATAAACTATGTCGTATTCTACACCTGCAGGAAAGTCTTTTGATAAGCGAGCCATGGTTTCGCGTACTTGGTCCGAAAGCTCAATTGCATTAGACCCTGGGCGTTGAAATATAGGCATTGCAAGTGCAGGTTGTGAGTCAAGCTCAGCACGCAAAGAATAGCTGTCTTGGCCAAGCTCTACGCGGGCAATATCAGTAAGGCGTGTTATTTGGCCTTCATCACCCACTTTAATAATTACTTGTTCAAACTCTTCAATACTGTTTAAACGCCCTTTTACATTTAACAGTACTTGAAATTGACTGTCGTTAGAAACCGGCTGTGCACCCAAGCTACCTGCTGCTACTTGTTGGTTTTGTGAACGAAGTGCAGTTATTACATCGGTTGCTGTTAGCTCGCGTGCTGCTAGCGCATCTGGGTTTAACCATACACGCATGGCATATTTACCTGCGCCAAATAAACGCAAGTCACCCACACCCGGTAAACGTGCTATTTCGTCTTTAATATATAGGTCGGCATAGTTAGACAAATACGCGGTATCGTGCGATTTTTCTGGTGAGTACAAGTGCACCACCATCGTTAAATCGGGTGATGATTTTTCAGCCACCACACCTAAACGTTGCACCTCTTCAGGTAAACGTGGCAAGGCGCTGTTTACACGGTTTTGTACTTGTACTTGGGCGCGGTCTAAATCAGTACCTAGTGCAAATGTAACCGTCAGCGTCATACGACCATCACTGGTTGCTTGAGAAAACATATACAGCATGTTTTCTGTACCATTAATTTCTTGCTCTAACGGCGTTGCTACCGTTTGCGCTATTACCGTTGGGTTAGCTCCTGGGTAGCTTGCTGTTACAACCACGGTAGGAGGCACGACTTCTGGGTATTCACTTACCGGCAGTTGGAATAACGAAATACCACCAGCAATTAATATAACCAAAGACAGCATGGCCGCAAAAATGGGTCGCTGTATAAAAAAGTGTGAAAATTTCATCTAAAAAACCTTATTGCTTTGCGACTAAGCTTGAATCGTCATTGTTCATGGTGAACGCAACATCACTGCTATCAATGGTTACTTTGTTCGGTGCCACAGGCATACCTGGTCCAACACGAGCAGGGCCATTTACGGCTATTACATCGCCCTCTGAAAGACCTGAGGTGATGGCACGAAGAGAGCCATAACGCTCACCCACTGTGACTAATTTGTACTGCAGCACATTGTTTTCACCCACTGTCAAAACAAAGCGGTTTTTTAAATCAGTTCCTATTGCTCTGTCTGGCACAATTATTTGCTCTGTGACTGAATTAGCAGCAAGCTTAATACGCGCAAACGACCCTGCACGTAATTGGCTGTTATCCTGATCAAATACAGCACGCACACGCAGCGTACCTGTTGATGAGTTAATTTGATTATCAATAAAGTTAATGAACCCTTTGTAAGCAAAATCGCGCTCGCCTACTTTTTGCATTACAACGGCTTGGCGACTTTTTGAGGTCACGTTACTAAAATCGCTATTCCAGGTGCGTTCGTCCACATCAAAATAGGCGTACATTTTTTCGTTAGAAACAATGCTGGTTAGCACGCTTTGCCCTGCAATAATGTTGTTACCTTTCGTGATATTGGCACGCGAGATCACACCGTCGATAGGTGACACAATGGCTGTAAATTCTAAATCAAGTTCAGCTGATGTTAGCTGTGCTTGTAATGCAGCAAGTTGAGCTTCGCGTTGGCGTAATACAGAGGTACGTGATTCTGCTTGCTCAGTTGAAATTGCTTTACGTTCAGTTAAACGCTCAGCACGTTTAGCTTCGCTTTTTGCTTGCTCAAGCGCAGCTTGTGCACTGTTAACTTGGGCTTTTAAACTAGCAACAACCGCCGCAAACGGACGGTCATCAAGCTTAAATAATACATCGCCTTTTTTAACAAGGTCGCCTTCATTAAACGTAATTTGTTCTATAACACCAGATACTCGTGGCATAAGTGCAACTTCTTGCGGAGACTCTAAGCGAGTTGTGTAGGTGTGCCAGCTTTGTACTGGTTTAACAAGTACGTTAGCAACATCTATAGGTTGAAGAAATTGTGCTTGAGCCGAAGGCGGTGTGCTTTCATCAGCACAACCAGCAAGTGTTAAAAATGCGCCTGCAAATGCAGCAGCGATAAGGTGTTTTTTCATGAAGACGCTCCTTTAATTGATTAAGAACGCATACTACGGGTTATACCTGCGGACAAAAACCATAGATTTTTAAATTCATTAATGCCAAAATGGCATCAATAGTATTGTTTTGGTGGTTTTATGGATACGACAAGTCGGCTTTTAATGTTGCTTGAAGTGGTTGAGCAAGGCTCTTTTGCTAAAGCTGCCGAATTACGTAATATCGATCGCTCTGTGATCTCTAAACAAATTAGTCGTTTAGAAGATGAGCTAGGGGTTAGATTGCTAAACCGCACTACTCGCTCATTTTCACTCACTGCCGCTGGTGCAGAAATGATAAAAAAAGCCGGTGAGCTCAGAGAGCTGCTTGGCGAAACCGTGCGCATGGCCGAAAACTACCACTTAGAGCCTCGTGGCGTCCTCAAAATTACTTCATCAACACTCATTGGTAGGCGCTACTTACAACCAGTACTTAATGACTTTCAAAAGCGCTTTCCTCAAGTTGAAGTTGAATTAAGGCTTGATGACAGATTAGTAGATATTGTATCTGAAGGGTTCGATTTAGCATTTCGTATTGGTGAGCCAAAAGATTCATCACTCATTGCAAGAAAAATTGCACGTAATCGCTTGTTAATTGTTGCCGCCCCCGAGTTTATCAGCACGTATGGTATGCCATCCTCCATGGAAGAACTAGCAGATTTGCCTGCGGCAAGTTATGCGAGCAACTCTATGAGAGTTGAAACAGTGGATTATTACAATAGCTCTGGTGAGCCATGTGAGCAAAAAATAAAAAGTGTATACCGCGCCAACGACGCTGAAGCACTACTAATGAAGGCTATATCTGGCACCGCTTATTTTGTAGCACCGGCATTTATAATCGGTGACGAAATTACTGAGGGTAAATTAATTCCTATATTAACGGATGTAAAGTTAATGGATTACAGTGCTATGTATGCTGTTTATCCGCACAGAGATTTACCTGTACGTACACGGTTATTTTTTGATGCCGTGCGTGAATACATTGGCAAAGAAAGACCGATTTGGGAAAACAGTATTCCTAATTTTGATCAAATGTATTAAGCCGCATCTGCACAGAGGTTAATATCAGAAAAAACCGCATTGCGCCCCGCATCTTTTGCCTTATAAAGCTGCTTATCTGCTTGCGCTATTAATTCAGCCAAATTTTGTTGTTGGTACTTAACTACACCAACACTGGCTGTTAAATTTATGGTTATACCATTGGCCTCAATATATTTAGTTGCAACGGCTTGTCTAAGATTTTCAGCCATTGCCAGCGCGGATTGTGCACTATCAAAATTGCCCATTAAAGAAAATTCTTCACCCCCTACCCTAAACACATACCCTTTTGCAAAAGTAATCCTAAATAGAGTTGCCAACTCAACCAGCACTTTATCTCCTACATCATGGCCATATTCATCATTTATTTGTTTAAAGTGGTCAAGATCAATTAAAAACAAGTACAGCTGTGACTTGTCTTTTATCTCCACTTCAAAATAATGACTCATAGATAAACGGTTTCCTGCGCCCGTGAGAGGATCAAGTAAAGCCAAGTTTTTAAGTCGCTTCGAAAATTCGGCCCTATTTCCTTCAAAAACATGAGAAATGACCCATATAATAATATAAATAAACAGTAAGTTGATCGCTAGGTTAAAAGAGGAAAAATAAGGGCTTGGTAATTTATAAAGCAACACTGATGATTGCATAACCAAAAGTGTGGCCGATAACACAATACCGTATTTTCGACCAAGAAGTAGATAATACAAAATGGGTAAAGAAAACGCCCACAAAAACAAACCATTTTTAAGTGGTGCCAAAAAGGTTCCACATAGTATAACGAGCGTTACAGTCATACAAACCGTTATGGCATACCAGTTTCGTTGCTTGTTTTTAACCAATTGTATAAAAATATAAAAACAAAGTGCGGAAAAACACACCTCTAAGCCGCCTACAATATAAAAATGATTTTTTGATAGGTTAAACACAGCAAAAATAAATGACAGCAAACCAAAAAATAAACACATCCATTTTAAGACATGCTTACGTAATATTTTTGTACTGTTAAGAGCGGCTATATCCATAAAAAACTTAAATCAAAACTAATCGTTTATATTAACCCTGAAATGCAATAATCACAATTTTATGCTTAACAACCCCCTTTAAAATAAGCAAAAAGGATTGGTTAAATGCAGCTATTCTGTAAGCAGTTCATTAACTGTGCCAACCAAGTCAGCAAATTCCTCATCAACATGTGCGACTTGTTTAGGGCTTAAGGTTTGATTTAATTTAACCAGCAACTGTGCGTATGCCCTTAAATTTTCCTCATTTCTCTCAATGAGTTCAGCACTCATAAACAGCTCTCTTTCTGTAATGATAGTGCGTAACTGCTGCGCAAATTGGGCATCATCAAGGGTTTGCTGATTAAAAAGCGCTTCAAGTGCACCTAACCGAGTTAGTTTATAGTCATACCATAAATTTCTGGTACTGATATATTCACTGTTGGCTTGTGACACTAGCGTTCGCTGCTCTGAGGTGAGCTTACCAAGCCATTGTTCGTAATAGTCTAGTTGCCTGTCTAAACGAGACTGCTGATGCTCCTCTTTGGTTAATGAAGCGTGCTCTTTTATTTCGTCATTAATTTGATCGCGAATGTTTTCTATCATTTCACTGCGTTGTGATGGAGTTAACGTTTTTGCCAGCTCGATTAAGGGATCACTCGCGTACAAAAGTAAATTGCGCCAATGCTGCTTTACCTGCGTTATTTTTGCCATTAACTGCGCTGTATCGGCTTGTTTATCGAGCAACTGCCTTAAGTCGAGTAAATCGGCTTTATATTTTGGTAACTCAACCTCTCGGTGCCAATCTCGGGTGTTATTAATAATCACTTTTAACTGCGTTGATTGGCTTTTGTTTAAGTCGACATAATCGTCTATCCAAAACGAAGACAGCCAACCAAGGTTGTTATAAGCAAAGGAGGTAGAACAACTGGCAATAAACAATAAACTGGTTATAAAAATAATTTTGCTTAGTTTTATATTTTTTAAATTATTTAACATTAACAGACCCCGTTTTATGATGCTTTGGTTGCCAAAAATCATCATAAGTAATTATGTAAGCTATTGCTCGCTTTTATTTTTTTCATTTTTCTATAGAATCGCAAGCTAACGCAATTTATATCATGACTATATGCTTAAGTTTAGAATTTTTGAGCTATAGTTAAAGCTACTTGTTAATACGTTTGTATACCTAGGTTATAAACGTTGGCGTTATTAATTTAGCTCATAATTTTTTACCTATCCCTAATAGATTCACTAGGTAAGTTTTACTTTTATGGCGCTTACATAGAACGACAACTAATTTGGAGACATGCTTATGTCACAGTCTAATTTTAAAGCACTGCTACTGGCCGGTATTATGCTCGCTACCCCTCTTGCCTATGCTGGACTAGAAGAAGGGATCAGAGCTGCTAATGCGGGTGAATTTGAAGAAGCACTTAAAGAGTTTAATTATTTAGCTGACAAAGGCTATGCACCGGGTATTTACGAATTAGGTAAGCTATACGAAGGTGGCCATGGCGTTACCCGTGATTATTACAAAGCAGCTGAGCTGTACCAACAAGCCGTTAAAAAGAACCATGTAGATTCAATGTTTGCACTTGCGGTTTTATATGACGAAGGCAATGGCGTTAAATTAGACAAACAAATGGCCATAACCTTATTTGAAAAAGCAGCAAATAAGAACCTTCCCGCAGCACAGTATAACTTAGGTGTAATGTACGCAAATGGCGATGGTGTTAGCCAAGATTATAAAGCCGCCAGAACATGGTATGAAAAAGCCGCTGCTAATAATTACACATTGGCGCAGTTTAATTTAGCACTGATGTATTTTGAAGGCTTAGGAATGCCAAAAAATCTTGAAATGTCGTATGTGTGGAATACCATTGCCGAGTATAACGGCAACATGCAAGCCAGTCACAGCCGTAAACTTGATGAACGTACTATGCTTCCTAAAGAGGTTGCTGAGGCCAAAGAAAAAGCCGATGCAATTTATACCAAAATTTTAGCGGGTACTTATGCTGGCGAAGGACGCCTGTTTTAAGTTAGCTATTATAAAAGCTGAATGAAGTGATTCATTCAGCTTTTTTGTTTTAAGCGTTGCAGGCTATTTTACATAAAGCCACTTTAGCACTTTGATCAGTAATTTATTTTGTTTAAGTAATAAACCAATGCGCGGGTTAACCGAGCCAGAGACTAAGGTATTTTTTGCATGGCTAAAGGTGAGAAAACCTTCTTTGCCGTGATAATGCCCCATCCCCGAATGCCCCACGCCACCAAACGGCACATCATCGGCAGCTACTTGTATTAATGTGTCGTTTACCGCAACTGTTCCGCTGAGTGTTTGCTTAATAATGTACTGTTGCGCCTGTTTATCTTGACCTAAAATGTAAAGGGCTAATGGGTGGTCGCGTAATCGAATATAATTAAGCACGTCCTCTAATTTGTCGTAACTCATAATGGGTAAAATGGGACCAAATAGCTCTTCTTGCATTAATTGCATCTCGTCGGTGACATGCGTCACAATATGCAGACCCATACGATGCTTTTCGCCATCTTGCTGGTTTTGTTCAAGCGGTTTAGTAATTTTAGCGCCTTGCTCTTGTGCTTGCTCTAAATAACCTAACAAACGTTGATAATGTGCAGGGCTTATAATCGAGGTCAGGTTTTTCCCTTCAACACCTTGCTTAAAGTGCTTTTTATAAAGTGTGCACAAAGCTTTAATAAACTGATGTTCTAGTGCTTTAGGAACAAATACGTAGTCAGGAGCCACACATATTTGCCCTGCATTGGCCATTTTGCCAAATAATAGAGCACGCGCGGCTTTATTTACGTCTGCTTTTTCTAACACAATGACTGGCGATTTTCCGCCTAGTTCTAAAGTGACTGGTGTTAAATTTTTACTGGCCGCGGCCATAACTAACTTGCCAACAGCCGTCGAGCCTGTAAACAGTAAATGCGCAAACGGCAATGATGAAAACTCACTTGCCACGTCGCTACCACCTTGAATAATGGTGCAGTGTTGCCTTAATTCACCTGCAAATATTTTTTCAATAACGGCATTGGTGTTAGGCGTAAATTCACTGAGCTTTAACATCACCCTGTTACCCGCTGCAATCGCAGTAATAACAGGTACCAATGCTAGTTGAATAGGATAGTTCCATGGTGCAATCACACCCACCACACCAATAGGCTGATAGGTGACACTTACTTTTGAGGGCCATAAGCTTAACCCCGCGCTGCGATGACTAGGCTTAGACCAGCGAGGTAGCTTTTTAATAATATGCGCAAGCCCCTGCATGGTGGGCAAAATATCACCTACTAAGGTATCAAAGGCCGTTCGGTAACCAAAATCTTTAGATACTGCAGCAATTAAGTCTTGCTCTAACGTTACAATGTTAGCGCGTACTTGCTTAAGTAAAGCAAGGCGTTGCTCAATGGGTAAGTAAGGGGTGTCTTCAAAAGAGTGCTTTAGTTCATTAAATTGTGAACGCAAAGTCCCTGTAGATAATGTATCAGTGGTCAAAATAGGCTACTCGATTTATAACGTTTTCAAGACTATAACCTTGATCTGTTACACGAGCAATAAAGAGTGATTTTGCAACATAATGAAAAGCGTTGCAAAAACACTCATAAGGTTGGTTGGAACTCATACCGATGCACTGCTTTTGTGTGCATCGGTTATCTGTTTTGTTAGTTGATTAAAGTGGGTTATTAAAAACCAAAAACCTGAGCTGCTATGGTCATTGTTACTAAGGTAATTAAAACAATAGCGACAATATTTAACACAAAGCCAGCACGGATCATGTCTTTCATTTTAATTTCACCCGAGCCAAACACAATCGCATTGGGTGGTGTGGCTACTGGCATCATAAACGCACAACTACACGCAATCGCAGCTGGAATAACCCACACTAACGGACTGCCAGTTATTGACTCAGCAACAGGCCCCAGCAATGGTAAAAAGCCTGCGGCTGTTGCCGTATTACTGGTAATTTCCGTTAAGAAAGTAATAAGTGCCACCACCACAAGAATGCTCATAACTAATGGAATAGTACTCACCCCTTCAATCATGTTGGCAATGTAGACAGCTAATCCAGATGATTTAATTTGCGAGGCTAGCGTCAAGCCCCCCCCAAATAAAAGCAACACACCCCACGGCACTTTAGCGGCACTTTCCCAATCTAAAAGACGCGCATCACTGCCTTTATTTGCAGGAAGTACAAATAATAATAATGCCGCTGCAATTGCAATACTGGTATCTGAAATTTTAAGGCCGGTCACATCGCCTAGTAATGGTCTGAATATCCAACAAACAGCTGCAAACACAAATACAAACAACACGCCCTTTTCAGCACGTTGCATTTCACCTAATTCTTTTAGCTGAGAAGAAAATACCGTTTTAGTATCAATTCGCTTGTTCGCTTGTACATTCGCATCGACCTTATAAGTGAATTTAGTTAACCAAATCCAGCTGATCAGCAACATACCGAGCGCTAAAGGCACACCAACAATCATCCACTCGGCAAAGCCAATTTCAATCTGATAACTGTCTGATAGGTACGCCGCCATTAATGCATTTGGTGGAGTACCGATTAAAGTAGCAATACCGCCAATACTCGCACCATAAGCAATAGATAGTAAAAGGGCTTTACCAAAACCTTCATTACTAGGATCTGAGCTTTTAACTAAATGGGTAATAGATAAAGCGATAGGTAGCATCATTACTGCTGTGGCCGTGTTAGACATCCACATTGATAAAAATGCAGTCACTAACATCATCGCTAAAATCTGTAAGCTTGGTTTTTTACCTGCATAAAGCATAGTTCTTAATGCAATACGCTTGTGTAATCCCCAACGCTCCATCGCTATTGAGATTAAAAAACCGCCTAAAAATAAAAAGATCAGCGGATGCGCATAAGGCGCTGCAACACTTTTTATCGCGGCTATATCTACGATAGGTGAAATCACTAAAGGGAGTAACGCAGTAGCAGGAATAGGCACTACCTCACTCACCCACCACGAGGCCATCCAAAATGCTAAGCCTGCGGTTTTAAATGCTGCCGCCGACATACCTACTGGCGGCTCAACTAAGCAAGTAAGTAGCATGACACATGGGCCAAGTAACAATAACAGCCATTGCATAAATGGCTTTTTATTCGCGTTATTTTCTAAAATACGTTTTGTCATTTGTTCAGCCCTTAAAATTTATATTGAAGACCAAGCGCAACACTGTTATCAGCATTTTCTTCTAGGTCGAGGTCAGTGTACAAAAGGTAAGCGGTAGTTTGCTTGTCAAATACATAATCTACACCCGTAGTCCACTGTGAAGCGTCTGAATCTTGGCGCAATTTTGAATCATCTTTTGCAAATTGTACTTTAGGTACCCATTTGTCTAACTTATAGCTTGCGCTTAGTACATAACCGTTGCCAGACTTAGCGCCGTCAATCGATTCTGAATGCTGGTACAATGCCCCTAATTGTAATTTTTCAAACTTATACACACCCGCAATACGGCTTGCTTTAATGTTATTAAGCGAATCAACATGGCTGATTGAAATAGAGTAAGGTGTTTTATTTAAATTACGGTCGCCGTAAATTAGCGTAGCAGCAAATCCTGCTTCGTTATCTTTGTTGTCATCTTTTGGCGCATAGGTAAATGAAAACTGTGCATTGTGCCAGTATTTAGAGGTATAAGTAATGGTGTCGCCTAATCGGTCTTGTCCGGCAATAACTTGTGAAATATCTGCTTGGGTTTCGTTAAAGTTATCAAGCTTACCTTCTGAATATTTAAAGCGCGTGTCGTTTCGCCCAACCACCACTTCACCAAACGCACCTTTTAGGCCAAGGTAAGTATTACGTGCTGCGAAAGGCTCATTGGTGTCGTCGTGTTCAAAACCTTTTACTTGAACTTCGTATTTAAATACCGCGGTAAAATACTCATTTAATTTATGGTTACCTTTAATGCCAATACGCGAAAAAGGGGCATCTATTTGCGTGCCTTCGTCAGCGTAACGCATTATGCCTGTGTCGGTGTTAGCAATTTGTACTTCGGCTTTACCATACACTGTGTAGTCTGCTGCAAAAGTGGTTGCAGGTAACGTGGCAACACTGCATAACGCAGCAAGTACTGAACCTTGGAATAGATTGTTTTTCATTATGTGTCCTAATTATGTGATGCTACTTGTTGTCTGCACCTACAAAGCAAGAACATGACCAACTAAAAATAATAAATATTTTCAGTAAGTTAAAAAATAAAGGTTTAAAAATAAACACTGAAATGTGCGGGTTTCCACACATAAAAAACACTCAACATCACCATTTCCACCCATTAATCGGTGAACATATCTCGATTAAGGTTATATTTACTCATTTTATCGTAGAGGGTTTTACGCGCAATTTGTAAGGTTGTCATGGTGTCTTTAATGCTGCCATGGTTAAGCTCTAGCGCCTCTTCAATTAAGGATTGCTCATAAAAGCTGACCTTTTCGGCTAGGCTCAAATCTAATGATAGCGTGCTGTTGCTTGAGTCACTTTGTGCAAATGCCAGATCGGGGCCTAGCAATACCGCGCGCTCGGCTTGATTTCTCAATTCCCGCACATTGCCAGGCCAATCGTGCGCTAGTAAACGTTGTTGTAGTTCTATATTGAGCGCCCCTAACGGTTTATGAAAGCGGGTCGCAGCTATAGAGCTAAAATGCTTAAATAACAGTGGAATATCTGCTTTTCTGTCTCTTAATGCAGGAATACTGACTTTTACTAAACTCAATCGGTAATATAAGTCGGCTCTAAACTCACCTTTTTCTACCAGCGAAAGTAAATCGACTTTGGTGGCTGCGACAATACGAATATCAAGCTCTATCGCTTTATTAGCACCAACGGGGGTTACTTTTCTCTCCTCGAGTACCCGTAGTAATTTAACTTGAAGCGATAAAGGAGTGCTTTCAATTTCATCTAAAAAAACGGTGCCGCCTTGTGCAAACTCAAATTTACCTTTGCGATCGTGTGTTGCGCCAGTAAAGGCTCCGCTGATAGCCCCAAACAGTTCGCTTTCTATTAATTGCTCTGGGACTGCGCCACAGTTAATAGCCACAAACTGACAGCTTGAACGGTTACTATGATCGTGTAAATAACGGGCAACCAATTCTTTACCTGTGCCAGTTTCACCTTCAATCAGCACATCAGCCGGAGTATCAATCACCGTGTTGAGTAAGTTCATCATGTGCTGCATTTTAAGGGTCTCGCCTAAAATGCGCACACCAGGCGCGGAGGTCTTTTCAACCGCACGCTTCAGAGCTCTATTTTCCATAACTAAAGCACGTTTATCTGAGGCTCTGGCGATACAATCTAATAAATTTTCGTTCAGTGGTTTTTCAAATAAATCATACGCGCCTAGTTGCATCGCTTTTACCGCAACAGAAACATCAGCATAACCGGTTAAAAATATCACGGGTAGTTCGCTATCAAATGCTTTTACCTGCTCAATAAACGTTAAACCATCCATAGTGGGCATGTTTATATCACTGAGTACAATGCCACAAAAACTACGATTTAAGCGACTTAAGGCAACACTTGCATCACTGAAACACTGTACCTCATACCCCTCAAGCGTTAATAACTGATTCAATGAATCGCGGATCATCGCTTCATCATCAATAACAATAATCTGTTTGCAAACAACGGCTTCAATCATTTTTAGTGGCCTCTATGCTTGATAAACTAATAATAAATTGCGCACCGCCTTCAGGGCGATTATGTGCAGTTAAGTAACCATTAAATGATTCAATAATTTGCTTTGAAATCGATAAGCCCAGCCCTAAACCGTTACTTGATTTGGTACTATAAAAAGGTTCAAAAATAGACCCCAGTACATGATGCTCAATACCAGGGCCACTATCTAATATAGAAAGCTTAACGCGCTCTTCAAAGCGTTCAACATCAAAACTGAGCTCTCTAACTTGCTCACCTTTCATTGCCTGTGATGCATTGGTGATCACATTAACCAATACTTGTTCAAATTTTAACGCATCGACCCACACCGTGATCTCTTGCGAAAACTGCGGTGCACTTACGTTAACATCGTCTTGTTTAAGTTGCGGATGGGTTATCATCAACGCATTGTTTAATAACGCCGACAGTGGATGAGGTCGCAGTTGCATGGTCGCCGGTTTACTAAAGTGTTTAAGCTGCGCCACTATTTTATGCACCCGCTTTACTAAATTCTCAATAATGATTAAGTTTTCATTTAATGCGTTGAGCTTTCCTTTTTTTAGGAAAATTTTAGCACTGGCTAAATAGGTGTTCATTGCGCTGAGCGGTTGGTTAATTTCGTGATTAATGCCCGCACTCAATTGCCCAATAGTGGCTAATTTTGCCGACTGTACTAATGCGGTTTGGGCTTTTTCGAGTGCTTGGGTACGCTCTAGTACTTCGAGCTCTAAACTGTGACGCGAATACAGTAATTTTTTATATCCGGCAAAGCGTGCCAATAAGCTATATCCAACAAAAATAAACACCCAATAAAATAACACTAGCCATAGTAATCTAGGCACCTGTAAGGCATTAATGTTTGAAATATCAACAAGCACTGTCATGGTTGCATTCAGATGAGTTAAGGGTCTTGAGGCGGCAACGTATTCATCTTTAGCAATTTTAAATTGCTCAATGCCTTGGCTTTTGTAGCGCTGTTGTTTAATTTGTAACGGTTGATGATCTAAGTAAGCACGGCGCTGTTTAATATCACGACGCGCGGTAATATCAAGCTCTGTAAAACTATTTAAACGCCATGCGGGTTCATCTGACATGGCAATAATATTATCGGCAAGTTGCAAATAAAAATGGCTTCCTTTTGAGGTATTTAAAAGCGAACGATCGTTTTCAAATTTAGCGACATTAATTTTAAGCGCCACCACACCAATGGCTTTTCCATCTAGGTAAATAGCTTGAGAAAAATAAATTCCGCGCTCTTTTGAGCGCTGACCAAGTGCAAAGTATGCGACCTTTTCACCGGCAAACGCTTGTTTAAAATAAGGTCTAAATGCAAAGTTACTACCTAAAAATGTATAGTCGGTTTGCCAGTTACTACTGGCAATAACATCGCCATGAGTATCTAGTATGTATACATCTGAGGCACCACTGGCTTGTTGAATATCAGCAAGGTAATTGTTAATTGCATTAAAGTGTTGTGATTCATTATTAGTAAAACGAATCAATACGTTATTTTCAGTTAGCAGCTGAGGGATAGCCGCAAATCGAGCGAGTTCGTTATCGATATAATTATTTAATTGGATGACTTGTTGATCAGCTTCAATTTTGGCTTGCCCTAAATCATAAGCACGACCAAACGAAAAGGTGACCACCAATAATAGTACTAACAATATACAGGCAAAAATAATTTTTTTGGGGATGGAGAACATAAACGCCTATGACAACTATGATGCCAATAATAAGTAATAGCCAATATTGTAACGAGTTATCCCCCTTTGCAGAAGAAACTTTTTGTTAACAATTGTACTAAAACTAAAAAACCGTGAAATATTACATTCCACGGTTTAATCACCTTTTAAGGTGTGCTGTTTTAGCTTAATTTACGCTTTTGCAACGACAGGTTTGTCTTTAAAATATTTGTATAAGCCAATTAATGAGGCTGCAATCCAAAATATTTCAATCACAAAGCTTGCTAAGTTAAAGTTATAACAAAGGCTAATAAGTAACAAAATAGCGCCACTTAAATTCATTAAGTTATACGTTAAACTTTTAGGTGAAACTTTATTTAGTTGCAGCAAAAAAAATGAACCAACCACTAAAAAAGTACCACTCATACCAACAATATCAAATAAAAGTGCGATCACACGTCTATCCTTTTCCATTTTAAAACCCAACTGACTGGCCCAATCCATGGGGAGGGTTTTTTTCAATCATTGAAACAGCAAAACCAGCGAAGTTTACCAGTGAAATAAAAGCAAACAAGGGCTTATGTCCGCCCCTCACTACTTTAGACTATAAACAAAACGTTTATTTAAAAGTAACTTTACCACCAATCATTTTATAGGCGGGGGTCCCTCTTATGATTGTGGTGCGGGCAAAAGGTCGTTCACAGCCTGGGCATACGCATTCAGTATGGGTGTGATCTTGGGTTATTCTTTCTATAAAACATTTTACTAAAGCACCTTTGCCACCTTTACGGTATTTGAATAACGGTGCCTTACACGCAGAACAAAATATATCGACCGTTTTTGTAGGCCCTTTTTTATTGGGCTTAGCCATACTTCCTCAATAATTACTTTACGATTAGTTAATAGCATAATGCTATCACATCAGTGGTAGAAAATAATGAATGGCTGTTGCGCTAATACATTTTTTAAACAGTCGGTAGATAACTCTACTTTATAAACGATTAGCTTTAGGCTTTTATCGATAAACGGGTTAATTGAGCTGATAACACATTCATATTAAAAGGCTTTACGATAAACCCTGACACTTTAGCATTAATCGCTTTTTTGACAGTCGAAGAACTATCTTCACAGGTCACCATAAGTACAGGAAGGTTTTTCAGCTCGGCATCTTTTCTAATATTATCAAGTAAAGTAATGCCATCCATTTTAGGCATATGAAGATCTGTTATAACCAAATCAAACATTTGATTTTGCAGTATGTTTAATGCTTGAAGCCCATCTGTGGCTTCAACAATATCTTTATAATCTAACTGCCTTAACATATTAATTAATACATGACGCATTAACGGCATATCATCAACAACAAGTATTTTCATGCGTATGTTTTACCAAAATAGCTGCGAGCAAATTTTCATTAAAACAAAGTAAAGGCGACACGCCAATCTAAAAGGTATTAACAAAAACGTGTTATGTGTAGTAACAACATTAGTTAACAATACCTATTGCCGCAAGTAATCAGATGGATACTTGTATCCCCTTATTTTAGCTAAACAAAAGTTTAAAAAACTGCAAACGAAGCTTGGGTTATATGTGCTAAACTTTTTGCACTTAGTGTTACTTCTAACCCTCGTTTTCCGGCACTAACATATATCATTTCAAAATCTAACGCACTGGAGTGTATGTATGTTTTTAGCCGCTTTTTTTGGCCAACGGGGCTTACTCCTCCCAAAATATAACCGGTACTCGCCTGCACTTTTTGTGGGTCTGCCATCATCACTTTTTTTACTGCACAAAGCTTCGCAAGCTGTTTTAAATTAACCTGCTGAGTGACGGGAGTCACCGCTACAATAAGCTGTTGCTCTGAGGTTTCTAGCACTAGGGTTTTAAATACTTGGGCGCTGTTAAGATTAAGCTTTTCAACCGCTTCGAGGCCGAAATTAGTATTGTTTATATCGTGCTCGTAACTAAGTATGTCAAACTTAATATCGCTTTTTTTTAGCTGCTCTATAGCGGGGGTCATCTGATAAAGTCCAAAATAAATTTCCCTAATAATTTAGCACATTAAACATAAAAAAACGGCGCTAAAAAAGCGCCGTTTTTATTAGGGTCTATTGATCCGACTAATTACTTAGTTAAGTCATCAAAAAACTTTTTAACCCCATCAAAAAAGCCTTGCTCTTTAGGGCGGTTTTTTGAGCTGTCTTTGCCCATACTTTCATCTAATTCTTTAAGTAAGTCACGTTGACGCTCGTTTAAATTAACTGGCGTTTCAATCACAACCTTACAAATTAAATCGCCTTGAGCGCCACTGCGTACTGACTTAACACCTTTGCCACGCATACGGAACATTTTGCCCGTTTGTGTTTCTGACGGTATTTTAAGCTTTGCACGCCCATCAAGCGTTGGCACTTCAATTTCACCGCCAAGGCCTGCGGTGGTAAAGCTTATTGGTACTTCACAATATAAATTATTAGCTTCACGAACAAATATTTTGTGTTCACGAACAGATACTTGCACATACAAGTCACCTGCTGGTGCACCATGCATGCCTGCTTCGCCTTCACCTGATAAGCGAATACGATCGCCAGTATCTACGCCTGCCGGGATTTTAACCGATAGCGTTTTAGTTTTTTCTACACGGCCTTGCCCATGACATTTATTACAAGGATCTGAAATGATCTGACCTTGGCCATGACACGTCGGACAGGTTTGCTGCACGGCAAAAAAACCTTGGCGCATTTGTACTTGGCCTGCACCATGACAGGTTGTACATGTCTTTGGCTTTGAACCCGCTTTAGCACCACTGCCATCACATGGTTCACAACTAACCCAAGTAGGTACTTTAATCTCAACGTCTTTACCACGAACCGCTTCTTCTAAGCTTAAGTCCATGTTGTAACGTAAATCTGAGCCACGTTGCTGGCGTGATTGACGTCGACCACCGCCGCCACCAAAAATATCACCAAATACGTCACCAAAAATATCACCAAAATCACCTTGGCCGCCGCCAAAGCCACCGTGACCACCGCCACCACCTTGTTCGAAGGCTGCATGGCCGTATTGGTCATACATTTGACGCTTTTGCGCATCAGTCAGTATTTCGTAAGCTTCTTTAACTTCCTTGAATTTAGTTTCAAGGTCTTTATCACCGGCGGTACGATCGGGGTGATATTTCATCGCTAAGCGTTTATACGCTTTTTTTATGTCTCGCTCACTCGCATCTTTGCTTACGCCGAGGACTTCGTAATAATCGCGTTTTGACATATCTATCACACTACTCTTTTCTATTTACAGCGTTAGCTGCTGGACAAACCGATAAATCATATCGATTTATCATTGAATTTTTAAAGCGTTTTATTCACTTCTCTTTACATGCAAAAGGCGCGTTAAGCTTTAGCCTACGCGCCTCATGTGTTCATCCTAACTCAAACACCTGATTTGGTCATGTGTTTTAAATTAGCGAGAAGCGTTAGCAACAATTACTTGTCGTCTTTAACTTCTTCGAACTCTGCATCAACAACATCGTCATCTTGTTTAGCTGACTGTTGTTGTTCACTAGCGTCACCACCAGCTTGTTGTGCTTTAGCTTGAGCGATTTCCATTAGTTTTTGAGACTTTTCAGCAAGCGCTTGCGTTTTCGCTTCAATCTCTGCTTTGTCATCACTCTTAATTGCTGCTTCTAGGTCAACAACAGCCGCTTCAATCGCGTCTTTGTCTTCGCTTGGCAGAGCATCACCCGCTTCTTCAATTTGCTTACGTGTACCGTGAACAAGTGCATCAGCTTGGTTACGTGCAGCTACTAACTCTTCAAACTTTTTATCGTCTTCAGCGTGCGCTTCTGCATCACGAACCATTTTTTCAACTTCTTCATCACTTAAGCCAGAAGAGGCTTGAATAGTGATTTTTTGCTCTTTACCTGTATCTTTATCTTTTGCAGATACATGTAAGATACCATCGGCATCAACATCGAATGTTACTTCGATTTGTGGCGTACCACGTTGTGCTGGGCGAATGCCTTCTAGGTTAAATTGACCTAGCGATTTGTTATCACTTGAACGTTTACGCTCACCTTGTAACACATGAATAGTTACTGCAGATTGATTATCTTCTGCTGTTGAGAATGTTTGCGATTTCTTAGTAGGAATCGTAGTGTTTTTCTCAATCAGTGCTGTCATTACTGACCCCATCGTCTCAATACCTAGAGATAATGGTGATACGTCTAGTAATAGTACGTCTTTCACGTCACCTGCAAGTACACCACCTTGAATCGCAGCACCCACAGCTACCGCTTCATCAGGGTTAACGTCTTTACGTGGCTCTTTACCAAAGAACTCAGCAACTGTTCTTTGAACAAGTGGCATACGCGTTTGACCACCCACTAGAATGATATCGTTGATATCGTTCACAGACAGGTCAGCATCAGCTAATGCGCGTTTAAGCGGTTCAATCGACTTAGTCACTAAGTCTTCAACCAGTGACTCAAGCTTAGCACGTGTTAATTTCACGTTCATGTGCTTAGGACCTGATGCATCAGCGGTTACGTACGGAAGGTTAACTTCTGTAGATTGTGCTGATGAAAGCTCAATTTTTGCTTTCTCTGCTGCTTCTTTAACACGTTGCATTGCAAGCGGATCATTTTGTAAATCGATACCTTGATCTTTCTTGAATTCAGCAACTAAGTAGTTGATTACACGGTTATCAAAATCTTCACCACCTAAGTGAGTGTCACCATTTGTCGCAAGTACTTCAAATGTGTGCTCACCTTCAACTTCATCAATTTCAATGATTGATAAATCGAAAGTACCACCACCTAAGTCGTATACCGCTACTACGTTTTCGCCACGGTTTTTATCCATACCGTATGCAAGTGCTGCAGCTGTTGGCTCATTAATAATACGTTTTACTTCAAGACCCGCGATACGACCCGCATCTTTTGTTGCTTGACGTTGTGAATCGTTAAAGTATGCCGGTACTGTGATTACCGCTTCAGTTACTTCTTCACCTAAGAAGTCTTCAGCCGTTTTTTTCATTTTTTTCAGTACTTCAGCAGAAATTTGTGGTGCAGCGCGTTTTTCGCCGCCCGCTTCTACCCATGCATCGCCATTATCTGCTTTGATAATTTTGAAAGGCATGATGCCGATATCACGTTGTACTTCTTCGTCTTCAAAGCGACGACCAATTAAACGTTTGATTGCAAATAACGTGTTTGTTGGGTTAGTTACCGCTTGACGTTTTGCAGGTTGACCTACTAACGTTTCACCGTCTTGCGTGTAAGCAATAATAGACGGGGTTGTGCGATCGCCTTCCGCATTTTCAATAACACGTGCTTTGTCACCATCAAGTACTGCAACACAAGAGTTAGTAGTACCTAAATCGATTCCAATAATTCTACCCATGAATCTTCTCCAACTTCTAAATTCGTTAATACATTCGATGACTAGTTAATAGGGATGCCACAAACTTAATTCAACTGTAAAAATTAAAAAAAACGCATTTTTTTTAATTTATTTACTAAATAACCCTAAAAAGAGTAGGGATTGCTCATTTTTTGTAATTTGGGAGCTTATTTATTGTCTGGTCTGATGAGTTTGGGTGTGATATAAATTTAGCAAATAACAGCAAAAGGACATTATTTGTGCACTTTGAACAATTATTAAAACAAGCAGCCCAAGCGAGTCAGGAAACTGACCCGTTAACCAATACCATGCAGTTTCCTGCTAACTGGTGCCAAGGTCGTACTGCTTTTGGTGGCCTCTCTGCTGCGCTACTTTATCAAGCAATGCGCAATAAAGTTGATTCATCAAGAAGACTGCTTTCCTTAAGTACAAACTTTGTAGGGCCATTATTGGCTGAAAAACCGTTTTCTTTATCAGTAGAAATATTACGTGAAGGTAAAAGCAGTACCCAAGTGCTCGCCAAAGCGATTCAAGATGATGCGGTGTGTGTCATCGTGCAGGCCTGTTTTGCAAAAAATCGTAACTCATCAATTAATGTGCCGGTATCAAAGTCGTTAACCTTACACCCTGTAAACGAAGGCCATTGTTTAGGCTTTGTACCTGGGAAAATGCCAGAATTTTTTCAGCATGTTGATTTATGCCCGCAACAAGGCGCCATGCCGTTTAGTAGTGCGCAAACCTCTCACCTTGGTGGTTGGATGCGATTTAAACACACGCCTGAAGAAATTACAGAAGCTCATGTTATTGCTCTTACTGACGCATGGCCGCCAACATTACTACAAATGTTTAAGCAACCTGCACCGGCTAGTAGCATGTCATGGTATTTAGAATTTGTACAAGCGCCTAATTTAGTGCCAGGTGAATGGTTGGGTTTTGAAGCAATCACTCATCATTCAAAAGATGGCTATGGCTTAGAAGATGGCTGTATTTGGTCACAATCGGGTGAGCTTATTGCACTCACCCGCCAAACGGTTGCCTTATTTGATTAATTAAAGGGCAGTGAAGTCGCGCTGGGTATATTGCTTATCTAAATTAAGCATTATGGTGCGATATTCACCGCTTTGAATTATATTTGCTAAGCCTTTGTCAAACTGCTGTCTCAGCATATCATTGTTAAAATACGCAGGCCTTGCCGCAGGTGGAAAAATAGCATGAATAACAAAATCTTTAGTGGCATTAGTTTTTTGATATTCCTTTAAGTAGTGAAGAAATATACGCCTATCGAGAATAATCGTATCAACCCACCCTGCCATTAAATGGTGTATCTGCGCTTGTTGATTGAATACTTCTTCATAGCCTCTCAAGTTTTCCAAGTTATGACCAAATTCTTTGGGTAAATAAGCAGGCGCATTTTGAAATGCTAAAACACTTTTAGTCGCCAGATCGTAAATACTATTAATAGTGAAGTTACTCTTTTTAAGACTCACCACCACATTCTCATAACTAACAACCGATTGGCTTCGATATATGCCAGCAATTAAAATACCCGAGTAATTTAATGCAATATCAACATGGCCTTGGTTCAATAAAGCATCTGCACGCTGATTTGACATGTAATGTACATCAACCTCATTTATGTCTTGATTGTTAAGTGCTGCCTTTACAATCTCGAGCTGAATACCTGAATCATTTTCACTTACTACATAAGGCGCAACAGTAGGGTTAGCCGCAATAATAACTCGTTGCTGCTTAATATCATTAACAAATGCAAAACTATCGCCACATAAACACACTAAGGCCAATAAAAATACAACTTTCACTCTTTCACCTAATCCGTTTTTATTTTCAGTTATTGGGGTTACTTTTCTTTAGTAATTTAGCCGCAGCGTTTGTATTTAACTATTATTTATAGCAATATTTAAATTATTGAATTAATTATAAGCTAACATTTTGCAAACTGCCTGCCCAAGCTGTGATCTTATCATTGATATTCCCGAGATTAATGCCAAACAAGTGGCATTGTGCCCACGCTGTAGCCATAAAGTCCGCGGTATTAATATAAACCATGACACTGAAATAGTCGCACTGAGTTTAAGCGCATTATTAATGTTGCTCAGCAGTATGTTTTATCCATTTATCTCTTTTAGTAGTAATGGTATTACCCAAACTATTACCCTGCCCGACGCAGCACGGATTTTATTTAACTATGATAGTGACCTACTCGGCCTATTTATCGATATCAGCATTATTATTTTACCTATGAGTTTGCTGATTATTTTGATCCCTTTGCATTTAGGCGCACTCAAAGCACTGCCGCAAGCAGTTGCAAGAAAACTATTAAAATTCACTTTAACGCTAGAGCCTTGGATCATGTCAGAAATATTTCTGATTGGTGTTTTAGTTAGCATGGTAAAAATAATGTCATTGGCTGAGGTTAGCTTTGGTATCAGTTTTTTTGCCTATGTGGGATTTGTTATTTTTTATGTTAGTGCATTAACGCGTTTAAATCGTGCTAGGCTGTGGTCACAAGTAAGCCCTGCAACTACACTTCAAAATACTTCAACCGCTGAGCGGGCTATTGATGAGAATATAAAAGCCTGCCATGTTTGCCATCAACTGAGCGTTGAATCAATCTGTCCTCGTTGCCACAGTAAAACGTATTTAAGAAACCCCTACAGCGTACAAAAAGCGGCTGCATGGTTAGTTACTTCTCTGATTTGTTATATTCCTGCGAATTTGCTCCCCATTATGTACACTATTAGCCTAGGGGATGAAACACCTGCAACCCTTATTTCGGGTGTTATTACGTTATGGAGTAGCGGCTCGTATCCTATTGCAATTATTATATTTTTTGCCAGTGTAGTGGTACCGTTAGCCAAAGCGCTTATTTTGAGCTTTTTGTGCTTTATGGTTACAAAACCCGCCAACCTGCATACAAAAGGTTACACAAAAGTGTATCAACTTACTGAATTTATAGGTAAATGGTCTATGATTGATGTGTTTGTTGTGGCTATATTAGTTGCACTGGTGCAGCTAGGAAACTTAATGTCGGTTACACCCGGTTTGGGCATCGTCTTTTTTACCGTTATGGTATTATGCCAAATGATGGCGGCACACGCATTTGACCCTCGCCTACTGTGGGACTCACCAAAAATAATAACGCAGAGAATAAAGCATGACTAAAACAGCTAACGTAGCACAAAAATCAAGTATTTCTGCAATTTGGATTATTCCTGTGGTTGCCTTATTTGTTGGTATTTGGATGCTTTATCAGTATCAATTAAATAAAGGGCAAACGATCTACATCACTATGCCCCAAGCCGAGGGGATTATTGCTGGTAAAACAGAAATTAAAGTGCGAAGTGTTAAAATAGGTCAAATTGATCACGTCCGTCTTTCTGACAGCCAAGACAGTGTAATAGCCCGAGCACAAATAGATAAAAACTATGATAATTTACTCACCGAAGATGCCAGTATTTGGGTAGTAAAGCCACGCATTGATGAAACTGGGATCAGTGGTATGAGTACCCTACTTTCAGGGGTTTATTTAGAGTTTTCACCGGGAGAAAGTAACCGACTTAAAAAGCGCTTTACCCTGCAAGAAGAGCCCGCATTAATTGGTAAAGATGTACAAGGTGGACGCTTTAAGTTGCTCAGTTACAATGCAGAAGTACTCGATGTGAGTACTGGCATATTTTTTAAAAACTATAAAATAGGCCAAATAGAAACCGCCACCTTTGATTGGAAAAACCAAGCAATGCAATACGGTATTTTTATTAAAGCTCCCTACGAGAACTTGATCACCTTAAACTCTATTTTTTGGGTTAACTCAGGAATAGAAATAGATCTTTCTGCTGATGGCATAAATATTAACACCGGTTCACTGAGCAAGTTATTAAAAGGTGGTATTTCTGTCGGTTTACCTGACCAGCAAGCTCCCGGCGATTTGGCAAAAGACGGTCATAGCTTTTCTTTAAGTCAAAATTACAATCAAGCTCTAGAAGAGCGCTTTTATGACTTTGATTATTACCTTATCGAATTTGAACAATCGATTAGAGGACTCCGTGTTGGTGCGCCAGTTGAGTATAGAGGTACACGCGTCGGCACAGTGGTTGAAGCGCCCGCCAATGTAATTATAGATGGAAAACCGGCTCATTTTCGCGCTAAAAGTACCGCAGTTCCGGTATTGATCAAAGTGGAATATGGACGTTTATACCACAACAACGCCTTAGCTAAAGAGTATTGGAAATCAAGCATAATCGAGTGGATAAAAAATGGCATGAGAGCGTCACTTAAACCGGGTAATTTGCTAACCGGTGCAGTTTATGTTGATTTTGACTTTTATACCGACCCCCCTAAAAGCGAGCTTAAAAAGCTTGCTCAATACGATGTGTTTCCTAGTGTATCGAGCGGGATAACCGTGCTTGCTGACCAAGTGTCTGATGTACTGAATAAGGTAAATAATTTAAAAATTGAAGACAGCTTGGCAAAAATGCAAACAACCTTTAGCGAGTATCAGGCATTGGCCAGCGAGATGCGCATATTATTAAGTAAACCTGATACCCAAAATTTACCCGGTGACTTTAATCGTAATCTCGAAAAAATAACCAAAAGCATGGAACAGTTTGAAATAACCATGCGCCAGTTTGACAAAACCATGGCAAGCTATCAAGCAGGCTCTCAAATGCACTATCAACTTGAGCAAACACTGCTACAAATTAAGCGTTTAACAGAAGAGTTTCAGCCTCTTACTCGTGGCTTAAACGAGCAACCTAATATGCTCATTTTTGACAAATCACTACCTAACGATCCACAACCGAGGAAGCAATAATGAAAGCACTATTTTTACTTTTAACGGGTGTGATCTTTATCAGTGGTTGCAGCTCTGCTATTCAAACAACAATTCAGTATTACCAATTTGAGCAGCCCATTAATGACTCTTCGCGAAATGTGCAAGATACACAGGCACAACTGCGCGTGCAAACAGTCACCTTAAGAGGCGCATTGAATAACCGGGGTATTGCTATGAAAGTAGATAGTAATCAAATCCATGCTGCTAATTATCATCTATGGGGCGAGTCGCCAGATGTTATGCTCAGTGCCAGCGCGCAGCAAACATTATTTAATACCATGACAAACTGGATGGTTATTAAAAGCTTACCCGTTATTACTGACCAACAGCAACAAACATTTTACGAATTAGAATACGAACTACACCACTTTAACGGTGATCTGCAAGGTAATGCAGATATTTCAGGGCTATGGCGTTTATACTACACTCACCCAGAATCGGGTAGGCGTTTAATAAGCATCCATAATTTCTCATCTGTTTTGCCAATTGATGATGATGGCTATGATTCATTGGTGGCGACTCTTGAAAAAATGTGGCAACAAATCAACATCCTTGCGGCAAAAGAAATTGAAAAAGCGCGAATTTAATTTCGCTCTGTATTAAGTAAATATAATACATCTACCGCAATGTTAGTGCTTTCTATGAACACTTGACCTTGGGTTTTAAAACCGAGCTTTTGTAATACATTTTTTGATGCGCGGTTATCACAGCGGGCGATCGCCGTAACCTGGTTAATCCCCAAGTTTTGTCTATGGTTTAGCAAGGTATTTGCCGCCTCAAAAATATAGCCCTTTTTTTCAAAACCGTCTTTTAGCGCAAACCCTAAATCGGGATATTGCAGAACAGCTCGCTGATAAAACCCAACAATACCAACTAGTGTTTCATCATGTAATGCGATTATATAAGGCCCAAAGCCATGCTGCTTATGGGCAGATATAAAACTGTCTTTGATGTATTTTTTAGCGTCGTCTAAGGTATAAATACCTTTATCACCAATGTATTTAGTGAAATTAGCCTGATTAACCAACTTAAGTAACTCCGCCGCATCTGCTATTTGTGCGAAGCGTATGTGTAAGCGCTCTGTTGTAAAAGCAATATTCAAAATAACTCCTGATAATATTTTTCACGACCCGATATTTTTTTATTGACTGAAATAAAAAAGAAGATTATTTTTGCGCCGATGTTTTTAAAGGCACAACAATAGCGGCATGCATTCCTTGCGCCGTCTGGCGCCAAAGCCAACGCGTTTCACTAAAACTATTAATTTAACATAATTTTTTAAGTGCCCTCCACGCGTGCAAAAGCAGTGACTTGGAAAATGATTTAACAACAAACTTATCATCTTCTTTGTTTTTGTATAAGCAGTTTACTTTTTAAATCTGCTTTTAATTTTGTGATCTTATAAATGCTTGAACCTTCTGCGTTAACTCTACTGCCGCCTGCGGTAGTGGTTGTATTGGCTGTTGTTTTACGCCGCCCTATTTTATCGTTACTGATTGGTGCATTAGTTGGCCTTGTTTTAGCTGACCCTAGCAAAGTTCTCTCAAATTTTGCCAGCACATCACTCAAAGTAATGACTGATGAAACCATTGGTTGGTTAATACTTGTGTGTGGCGGCTTTGGTGCGCTTATTGCCTTATTAGTGCGCACTGGAGGGGCTTCTGCGTTTGGTAGTTTGGCTTTAAAGTACACCCGAGGTAAACGATCCTCCTTATTTATGACCTTTTGTTTGGGTGTCGTGATATTTATTGACGATTATTTAAACGCGCTTACCGTGGGTGAAACCATGAAGCGGATCACCGACAAATTTAAAGTGAGTCGTGAAATGCTCGCTTACGTTGTTGATTCAACGGCAGCGCCTATTTGTGTACTCGTCCCTTTGTCAACGTGGGCTGTATTTTTTGGTGGCCTGTTAGTCGATAACGGCATTGCAGAAGAAGGCAAAGGCATTGCCGTTTATATTCAAGCCATTCCGTACATGTTTTATGCCTGGTTTGCGGTGTTGACTGTGGTGCTGGTTATTGCCGGCGTGATCCCTACTTTTGGCCCCATGAAAAAAGCCGAGCAACAGGCGCTAACTCACGCTCCTACTTTAGAGCCTGCGATTTATACTCAAGTACAAACCACCGATGAATATGCAGTAAAAGCAGCGGAGGAACACTTTGAAGATGCGGATCCTAAAGGTAAGTTATATAACTTTTTGTTGCCAATTATTTTATTAGTCGCATTTACCGTATATTTTGAAATAGATGTGTACAAAGGTCTATTAGCGACAATGGCTGTCACTTTGCCATTTTATGCGTTACAAAAATTAATGAGCTTTAGCGAAATGATTGAGCGTATGCTGGATGGTTTTAAAAGTATGATCCCCGCAATTGGAACCGTGATTGCCGCCTTTATTTTTAAAGATGTATGCGATTTAATTGGCTTACCACAATTTGTGATTGGCAGCTTAAGCCCGTATATGACCGCTGGCTATTTACCTGCGGTGGTATTTATTGCGATGTCGATATTAGCGTTTGCGACGGGTTCAAGTTGGGGGATTTTTGCGGTTTCAATTCCTATTGTCATGCCCCTTGCGACGGCGGTTGATGCAAATATTCCATTGGTGATTGGCGCATTACTTTCAGCGTCTTCATTTGGTAGCCAAGCCTGTTTTTACTCTGATTCAACCGTACTAGCAGCACAAGGCTCTGGCTGTAATTTGATCAGTCATGCTGTAACGCAATTACCTTATACCTTAATTGCTGCAGGCTTTGCCATAATTGGCTTTTTACTTATGGCCTAACATGGCAATGGTAGCCATTTTACTAAAACCATAATTAACGCCGTTAAAACAAAACCCAGTCAACAATGGCTGGGTTTTGTTTAGTTTTTGAGTAATTTCAACTTACTTTTGCAATTTTATATCGCTGTAGTAAGCATCTAAACTCGTCACTTTAGTTTGGTTTGGCAAATCTGCAAACTCGCTATCACTAAACTTACTGCCACGTAATTGCACATTTAAGCGGGCTGCTTGTGGATTTAACATGGTTTGCTGGTAGTAGTCTTTAATATCAGCAAGGGTGACCTTTTCTACTTCTGCAATTAGCTTTTGTTTTGAATCAAAATCAAAGTTTTCACGGTACCAATCGTTAATCAATGGGCTCATTTCGTCGCTTAAATTCTTTGGCTGTTCTTTTAACGAGACCAACGTTGCATTTTTAAGCTGTGCAAATGTCTCTTCACTCATGGCATTAAGCTCAGAAGCGTACTCTTTTTTGAACTTATCAAAGCGTACTTGAATTTCTTTTGGCCCTTTAACCGGCGTTTGAATAAACAATCCAATACCAGAGTAATCCTCAATAGGACGCGCTAATGCCCCTACCGCATAAGCTAGTTGTTCTTCGGTACGCATTTTGTCAAACGCGATTGTTCTAAAGTGTCCTTGTAAAACCGCCGCCTGCGCTTTTTGTTTGTAACCTGGCGTTGGGTGAATGGTCATATCGACAACGGCTACATCGGCTACATCAATATCTTTGTGTAATACGCGCGCTTCACCTAGTTGTGGTAACCAAGCTTTACTGCGGGCAAACTCAGATTTTGTATGATTATTTGGTAAAATAGCCGTTAACTCAGCAGCAATGGCATCAATATCTTTTTGGTTATAGTTGCCATAGCTAAATACGCGTAAGTTATTATTCGCTAATGTGCTTTGCTTTAATGCTTGTAAATCAGCGAGCGTCAGTGATTGAGCTGCCTTAATAAGCGCGTCAGTATCAAAACTACCGGTTCGAGTCAGTTTTGAATATTCACTAAACGCTTGTGCATACGGGAACTGTTTTTGCTGATTGAGTAAATCACGTTGATAACGGTCAATCGCTTGATTAAACGCTTGCGCTGAAATTTTATCGTCAAATCCAGCTAACGCTTGTTTAAGTAAGGTATCTTGTTTATCGGTAAAACCACTTAATGATAAAACTAAGCCATTGCTTGAGCTTAAATTAACATTCATCCCGGCAATAGCCGCTTCGGTTCGTAGCTGACTTAATTGAGTGTTATATAAATCTGCCCACACAGAATAAAGGACGGTTGAGTTAATATCACGCAACCCTGTTTGTGTGTTGATATACACCTCAACTAAACCTTTGGGTTGCTCTGCAAACTGCTGGCTTGCTTGGCGCCAAATTTTTACACCGTTTTTATCATAGCTAAGTTCTGGGTGTTTTTGCTCTTTAAAAGCCTGCGTTTTAATTGCAAAACTCTCTGGTAGTAAGTTGTTAACACTTGGTAAGGCTAAATTAAATTCACTTGGTTTTCCCCAGCTGGCGATTTCTGCGTCGCTAATATCATTAATTCGGTATTTACCATCATAAAAATGTAATTGTGAATCAGTATCTTCTTGTTGAGAAATATACCAAACACGTAAGGTGTCTGCGTTAAGTTGTTTTAGTACATTATTAACCGCATCAGCATCAAACTTAGCGTAGTAGTATGGTGCGTTTATCGCATGATTTAACGGGTAATCTTGCATGCTTTGAGTCAGCGCACTGACGTAGTTAAACTCATCGCCTTTTTCTAAAAATTTAAACTGGTTATTCAAAGAGGTGCGAATTTCATTAAAGTACTTACTATTAACACCTTCACGTTTAATTAAATCAATATATTGCATAATAGTCGCAACAATGGCTTCGCGGTTTTTCATGCCCTCATCAGTCAGCTCTATGTTCACATTTAAAGAGCCATAGTTACCATATTGATTTGGTGAAGCAGATGCTGATAACTGCGATACCCAGCCTTTATCACGTAATATTTGTGCTGGGCTACCTGGCATTTCATTGCTAAGTAAATAGGCAACAAAACGATTAGGTTTTACTGCAAATTCAGTTTGATTATTAGTGATTGTAAAGTCGAGCTGTAATTGTTTAACGTCTTCGTTTGGGGAGTAAAAAACACGTTTACCACCGGCATTATCAAAATCTAGCTTGGCTGATACTTTTGGCTTTTCAATATTTTTATTTTTAATATCAGCGAAGTATTTTTCTGCTTTTTTCTGCATTTCTTCAAGTGGTAAATTAGAAATTAACGCCACTTTCATAATATTTGATGAATAATATTTATTGTAAAAATCGACTGTTTCTTTATGTAACGAACTATCAGCTTTATCGCCTAACGTTTCAAGGTTACCAATTAAGAATCGATTAGCTGGGTGTTCACCCATCATTTTACGTGCAAGTTTAAATTGGCCAAAAAAGTCCATTTCACGACGCATTGACCACTCAGCATTCACTGCGTTTTTTTCTTTTTCTGTGTATTCTGGGTAAAGCTTAGGGGCTTTAAAAAAGTCTGAAAAGCGGTCTAAGCCTTCATCAAACGCATCGTTATTAATTTTAAACATGTAGTTTGTAATATCGAGCCACGTATAGGCATTATGCGCTCCGCCGTTTTTAGTCATAAAATCGGAGTACCCTTTAGTGTCAGGGTAGCGCTCAGTGCCTAAAAACAACATATGTTCTAAATAATGCGCCATACCTTGCTGGCTCATTGGGTCGTGCAGCAGGCCGACGCCGACACTCAATGAAGCAGCTGATTTTTCTGCGCTTGGATCAGAAACTAAAATCACTTCAATATCATTGGCAAGTGTTAGTGTTTTGTATTCACGGTTATCGTTAGGGCTGACAACGAGCGTTGGTGATAAAAGTGATGTTTGTGATGATTGCGAAAGAGTGGCGGTATTCGAACAACCGCTTAATATTGCCAGTGCAATTGCACTTAAGCCGATGATGTGTTTCATTTTAGTTATATCCATTGCTGTTAAATACGGGCTTAGTGTTATAAAAAAGACTAAATCACTTATAAACTACCATTATCAATTAATACTATGCTACTAATTAGCACTTAATTGTGTAACACATTGTGAATAGTTAATATAAATAATAAGGTAAGTTATGGAAAAGATAATAATAATAGCCATGTTCGTTCAGGTGTCACTTTCATTAGTTGTAATGATAGTAATGGGAAAACGACGTTTTGCGGCGGCTAAAAACAAACACATACAGTTAAGTGACTTTGCTGCTATGCGACTTGATAATGCGGGCGATCATGTCAGAGTCGCTGATCGTAATTTTAGCAATCAATTTGAAATACCTGTGCTTTTTTATGCGGGTTGTTTACTTGCTTTACAGCTTAATATGGCGAGTGTCCCTATTGCAGTATTGGCGTGTATATTTGTAGCGACACGCATTATTCATAGCCTCATTCACCTTGGTAGTAATCATTTAAGAGCCCGTTTTAGAGTATTTTTGCTAGGCTGCTTAGCTGTGTTTGTAATGTGGGTAATGTTACTGGTGAGCGTACTTTACAACTAGGGTCTGATGACCTTTCAAGGTTAAATTTGCAGCAGTCTGTTTGGTATTTAGGCAAGGCAGAGCCTATGTGGTGTGGTTATTCCCCATAAATAGGCGATAACGCAGCATCAATGCCAAACAGGCGGTGCCCTTCGGGTTCTGCCTAGGGGCGGTTTACTCTTTGTTGCTCGGTTTTTACTTAGCCCACTAGGTTACAAACCTCGCGCCGCGATTAAACCGCCCCTAGTTTGAACAAATTGTAATCCGCAAAGATCAACAGACCCTAACTAAAAAAACGGCTATGATAAGTCGCCGTTATTTTTACGGCTTATTTAGTGCGTTTTAACCTAGGTGCTACAAGCAATAGTGCGCCTAATAACCATGCCATACTGCCACTAGAGTCTGAACTTTGTGGTGGTGTCACTTCTACGTTATCAATTAATGTATTCTCTTTAGGTGTTAAATTTTGTGCTGAATTAGGATCGTCATCAAGCACAACCACCGTTTGTATTGATACTAAGTTTTGATTACTAATAACCACATTTTCATCTGAACATTGCTCTTTAGTAATACCAACCAATGGTACCTCTGCACAATGAACTAAGGCCGCTATTTTATCTAAAGTTTCTTGGCTTTGTGCTGTTATTTGTCCGAAAACGGTAAACCCACCATTTTGTAAATCTAAGTTTTGGCTGTTATCACTCATATTAAAAAACCATTGGCTAGTGGCGCTGTTTTCGTTGCCGCCCTGCTTTGCCATGGCAATTGTGCCTTTTACATTTGAGTAAACAGGTTCGTTAATAACCGCTGGCTTGGTTGTAATGGGATCCATTTCATCAGAAAAAGTAAAACCTCCTCCTTGAATGACAAACTTATCAACAGAGCGGTGTATTACTGTTTGGTTATACGCTGCATCATTAACATAACTTAGGAAGTTTTCTACTGTTTTAGGTGTTTGTTGATCAAACAAGTTAATTTCTATCGTTCCTTGGCTCGTTTGCATTTCGACTATGGTTGCTGCGCTTGAAAAGCTCGCTGCAGTTAAAATTGACGCTAAGATAAGCTTCTTCATTATTATTCCTATTTTTTATTGTCATTAGGCGTCATAGAGTAGTGTTATTCATTTTATAAATCGATACATAAGCACTTAACGCTACAATTCATATCAAAGTAATTACACTGTAGTTACAACTGTTTACATTTTAATTTTAAACACGTGATGGAGAGTTAATTGTCTGAGTGCCTTGGTGTACATCACGGTGACTCTTTTTTAATTAACTTTAAGCCTAGCAAGGTACTTAAAAAGCCCCTTATCAATCACTCTTTTTTTGTTATTATCAGCCTACACAGTGATAGGAGTAAATATAATGGCAAACAACACGACTATTTGTGACTTTGGGCTACACCGAGGTGAACCATACACCCAGCTTCCCGTCAGCTTTTTGAAATGGATGATTGATGTAAATCATCAAAAATCTCAATACGCACATGATGAGCTCGCACGCAGAAAACGGGTTGTAGAGCAGCAACGTGAAGTCTCATTGGCTGAAAAATATTAATAAGTGCGTTTTTTTAACCTCGAACTAGTTTAAACTAGCCGCCTACTATACTGAGTTTTGTTAATCGATAGGTATTTTATGCGTATTCTTGTTTTTCTCATTTTATTTCTTGGTTTATATGGCTGTGCCAGTGACTCAGTCAATAAACCTGCAGCACACTATTTAACTGTTCTTCATACCAATGATAATCATGGTCGCTTTTGGCATAATGAAAAAGGCGAATATGGTATGGCTGCGCGTAAAACCCTAATCGACCAGCTAAGAGCCGATGCAAAAGCACAAGGGCATCAGGTGTTATTATTATCAGGTGGCGATATTAATACCGGTATTCCTGAATCAGATCTACAATTTGCTGAGCCCGATTTCAAAGGCATGTCGAAAATTGGCTATGACGCAATGGCACTAGGTAACCACGAGTTTGATAATCCATTAAGTGTATTAAGACAGCAACAGCAATGGGCTAATTTCCCTCTTTTATCAGCTAATATCTTTGATAAACAAACTAATGAAACTATCTTTGAACGTTATAAAATATTCAACAAAGGCGGCTTAACCATTGCCGTAATTGGGTTAACAACGACAGACACCGCTAAAATTGGTAACCCGCAATACATTGGTCACTTAGATTTTAAAGATCCGGTTGAGATAACCGCCTCACTTACCCAAACATTAAAAGCAAAATACAATCCCGATATTACTATTGCGGTAACGCACATGGGGCATTATGTAGATGCCAATTATGGAATAAATGCCCCAGGTGATGTCACACTTGCCCGCTCTTTAGATAAAAATACACTGGATATGATCATTGGTGGCCATTCCCAAGAGCCAGTGTGTATGGCTGCAGAAAATGTCACAGATGAGAATTTTAAGCCAGGTTTAACTTGTAAACCTGATCAGCAAAATGGAACCTGGATAATGCAAGCCCATGAATGGGGTAAATATGTGGGTAAAGCGGAGTTTAAATTAGAAAACGGTCAATTATCATTGCTAAGTTATCAATTATTACCCGTTAATTTATACGTAGATAAAAAGCAAAAAGACGGTAGCGTAAAATCCGTACTTGCTGCAAATTACATTAAACCAGATCCAGCACTGCAAACCTTTTTAGCGGCGTACCAACAAAAAGGGGCAAAGCAAATTGAAGGTAAAATTGGCTTTGTGAATGACAGACTCGAGGGAGATCGAAATAAAGTACGCTTTGAGCAAACTAACCTTGCCCGCGTTATTATTCAAGCGCAAATGAATACCGTAGGTGCCGATTTTGGCATTATCAGTGGTGGCGGTGTTCGCGATAGCATCAATGCGGGTGACGTGAGTTATAAAGACATACTCAAAGTACAGCCTTTTAAAAACCGTGTCGCTTATATCGATTTCAAAGGCAATGATATTTTAACCTATTTAAATGTCGTGACGCGTTTCCCACCAGACTCTGGTGCCTATATGCAATATCACAACGTAGCCTTTGAACTTAGAGAGAACCAAGTAACTAACGTGTTCATCGCCGGCAAGCCGCTTGATATAAACAAAACATACCGCATGAGTATTAATGAATATAATGCTTCTGGTGGCGATAGTTACCCTAAAATTACTCACATGAAAGGATTCGTAAGCACCGATGAAACGGACGCTCAGGCATTAAAACGATTTTTTGCAGAGCACAGCCCTGTTGATGCACATGAATTTGCACCTAAATAGTAATCTGTATTGAACAGTGATGAGTGTCATTGATATAGTCATGACACTCATCGTTGAGGTTTATGTGCTAACCAAACCAATTTAAGCTCTCTTAATCAGAGTTATGGTTAAGTAGCAAAGCACGATTACTTTCCTATTATTTCTATATTTCCTTGACCCACATTTGCTAACCCATAACTGTGCATTCGTGAGCGTGAGCCCTCTCCAAATGCTTTCGGTGGGTAGTATAATCCCTTTTGCTCAGGGCAATCGTTTAACACATCATCCAGTGACGCACGAATTTCACTCAATGTTTTCTCTAGACTGTTATTAAAGTTTGGACGTTTTCTTACTGTATGACCAAGCTCAACTAAACGATAGAAATATTTATTGGCAAGCTCTATCAATTCCTCGGGTACATTCTTGTTATGATTAAGCTTGATCTCTGGATTGTTAGTGCAATATTCCACAAGCGCTAAATAAAAACATAACGGTTTGTTTGCCAAAGCTACTTGGTGCTCCAAAGAAACGCTACTCGATAATGTTTTACTTTTTAAATCAATAATCAGGGTTAATGGTTTTGACTCTGTAGTATTTGATTCTGCGTGAACAACCTGTTTTTCATCACTTTTTTTAATATAGGCCAATTTTATTAAGTACGTTAGTAATATACTAAGAATAAAAAGCATCCCATAAATAGCTACCACATCACCCGTAAAATACGGCTGTCTCAAAGAGAAAACGATGAACACCACACCATTATTACTATTTAACTCTCGAATAAACTCTGTGTAAGTTTTTAAAGAAGCATCAAATTCATGCAGTGGCGTTATAGCTACAACCTTAATACCGGTTCTATCAATAAAGGTGTTTAAGGTTTGAATATAATTAAGTAAAGCTGCTTTATTACCTGAGTGTTTAAGCAGCTCATTAGATAAATCTAACAAAGGTAAGTCTAAAGCGATTCGTTTTTCTATTTGTATTATTTGTAATTTATTTACTTGCTGTTGTTTTTGCATTGTCGAAATATAAAAAACAGACGAGAAAAACAAGAATAAAAAAATTGTGCATATTATCCATATTAACCTATTCATTACGACTCCCCTATAAAGGTAACGGGGTAACTGTTGCACTGCCAATATGGCTCAACATTTTGATAATATTGAAACGATTGTTCTTTAGACATACTCAATAAGTGAGACTGTACAGCACAGAGTAAATCAGTATTATTATGCTGCATTTTTAAGTACCAACGGGTGCCTGCCACATTACTACTAATAGGCGTAATATAATTTTTTGAAAAACGCTGACTGTCACTTTCTCTCCAAAAAGAGGCAATAAGGTCTACTTCCCCGTTCGCCAATAATTCTCTCAACTCATTGTGTGAACTCGCATAGGTTATTTTTAGCTGAGCAATGTTTAGGCCTAGCTCTTTAAAGGCTTGTTTGGGTAAAATGTGTCCTGAGCGACTCGTTGGATAATCTAACAGACCGATTTTTTTATCTAAAAAATATTGTTTGCTGATCTTTGGTTTTTCTTTTGAAGAGATAAAAAACGCAGTGTAATCAGAAAAGCCAACCACAGGCTGATAATTGTAAGTAGTCTCGGCTCTAAACGCTTCCATAATATTATTTTTAGCTAAAATTAAATCCGCAATGCCTTTACCTACAAACTCTAAGCTATCGACGGTTCTGTAGCCCCAATAGCCAATAACAGACCCATATTGCTTTGCCACAACTTTATCATCACACAAGTTTTTAGTAAGTAATTGAGCAACGTATTTTGAGGGGGTAAATACTATAAGTTGACTCTTATTAGCCGTTGCCGTTGTTTGACATGTCGTTGATGTCTCTATTATCACTGGGAATGTTATATCTTCTTCGCCCACAATAACTTGACCTGAAAACCAACTTAGCAACACGCCCAGAAACATAAATGTAACAATTGCTGTTTTATGCAACATTAACTTCTTAATATTCAAAAAACACCCGTTTAAATTAGAGTAATAGCTCATTTTAACAATTTTAATTACTTATTACAATAGGTAATTTTACCTGTCAAACCCAAACCATTGAATAAAAACAACTTTAAACAAGAAAATATGAATATTATTGAGTCCTTTCTATCAACTAAAAAAATGAGGACAATTGACCTTATCAGCGTTTACAAAATAAATGTCACACTACTAGGATGCTTCAATGTACAAAAATGTAAAATATTCGCTTTCTTTAACACTTTTAATTAGTGCAATATTTGCAAGCACAGATTGTAATGCTTGGGGCCAAAACGGGCATCGTGTAGTGGGTAAAATTGCAGAGTCGCACATAAGCGAAACTACTAAGACTGCACTTATTCCCTATCTCAACGGCGAATCTTTAGCTCAGATTTCAACATGGCCTGACGAAATGCGATCTGCACCAGGTGACTTTTGGCAAAAAAAATCATCTCGTTGGCATTACATTAATGCTGATGACAACGCGACCTTTAGTTTTGACCACGACCACACTAAACACAAAGAATCAGTAACAAACATATTAGAAGGCATTCACTACTCTATCCGCGTGTTGAAAGATGATAAATCAAGCCTTGCGGCCAAACAGTTTAGCTTGCGTTTTTTGGTGCATTTAGTGGGTGACAGCCATCAACCATTTCATGCAGGAAGAGCAGAAGATAGAGGCGGCAATCGCGTTAAGGTTTCTTTTTTTAACCAACAAACCAATCTTCATAGCTTATGGGATACCAAGTTAGTAGAAAACGAAAACTTATCTTTTACTGAATACGCTCAGTTTATAAATACCAACAACAGCGAGCTAATTAGTGAATATTTACAAAGTACACCAACAAGCTGGCTTGAAGAGTCGCACAACTTAGCCCTAAAAATATATGAATCAACAGAAGAACAGATTAGCTACGACTATATCTACAACAACACCCCTATTGTGAAAACACGCTTGCAACAAGCGGGAATTCGCTTGGCTGGATTGTTAAATACATTATTTGATCCTGCTAACACGCAATCAAAAATGGCCTTAACACAGCAAACACAAAAATAAATTTAGTTTCTAACTTAAATCATCTACATGGGAAATCAACATTATGACTAAGCTTCGCCTTTCGAAATTAACTGGGGCTGTAATTCTAGCTCTAGGAGTTTCAACAAGCGCTATGGCTGCTGACACTTCATCTGCAATGCGTGGTAAAATAACCACACCTTCAGGTGCGAGCGCTGCAAACGTTAAAATTAAGGTCGTTCATCAACCAACCGGCACAATTAGTGAACTAACGACCAATGAAAGTGGTACTTTCATTGCGAATGGTTTACGTGTTGGTGGACCTTACACTGTGATCATCGACTCTGATACGTTTAACGATACTACCGTTGAAAACATCTTTTTAAACCTTGGCGAAACTTACCGATTAACATCGCAATTAGCGCCGCTAAACATTGAAAAGATTGAAGTCTCTGGTTATAAAATTGTACAACAGTCAGGTGGCTCTAGTAGTACGTTTGGCGAAGATACTATCAATAATATGCCTAGCTTTAATCGTGACATTAAAGATATCGCACGTTTAAATCCGCTTGCGAGTATTAATGGCAGTGGTGAGCTAACTTTTGCTGGCAGCAACCCACGTACGAATGGTTTAACCGTAGATGGTATTGGCCAAAATGATGACTTTGGTTTAAGTTACGGCGGCTACCCTACTTCACAGCCTCCAGTAGCCCTTGATGCAATTGAGCAAATATCTGTTGACGTTTCTCCATTCTCTGCCTCTAAAGGTAACTTTGGTGGTGGTACTATTAACGCGGTAACTAAGTCAGGTACTAACGAACTTAAGTTTTCTGGTTTTTACGAAACATCAACACCTGATATTGCTGGCGATGTAGACAGCATATCTCAAGTGTTTGCTGATAACCGCCCTGTTTTAGATGACGATGGTCACCGCACATACATTGTTGAACAAGTAGAACCTAACCAAACTGAAAAACGCTACGGTTTTAATGTTGGCGGCCCACTTATAGACGATACCTTATTTTACTTTGTTAACTACAATAAATGGTCAAGCGAACTAGATTTAGACTATGGTTTCGAAGGTTCAGGCGCAACCAACGAATACGATGTGAGTGAAGAAAGCTATAACCGTTTCCTTAATATTCTAAATAACGAATACGGCTTAACAGACTCTCTTGGAGGCGACCCTAAAGACACCAACGAAACATTACTTGTAAAATTAAGCTGGAACATTGCTGATGATCATCGCTTAGATTTTACCTATCAGTGGCAAGATGACAAAGATGAAACAAACTTTGGTACTGGTGGCACATCAGTTCAGTTTGCATCAAGTCGTTATACCTACGCAACCAAGTTTAATAACTTTGCTACCAAGCTATATTCAGATTGGAATGAAGACTTTTCAACTGAAATCGGTATTGCATACAAAGATGTATCATCGAGAAGTTTAACAAATTCTGATATTGGTAGCGTTAAAGTTGAAGAATACTTCCGCGGGCCTTCTTATAACTTTGGTACCGATGAGTTTCGCCATGCAAATAGCTCAGCAACAGAAAATTTAACACTTTCTCTTGATGCCACTTATTTAATGGACGAGCATGAAATTAACTTTGGTATGCAATATGAGTCGTTAAACTTATACAACCTTTTTGCAGCTAACTCTCTCGGTTCATGGGAATTTGATAACTTTAATGGTTTCGAAAATCGTGAAGTAGGTAACTACAAAGGAAAGTACGATTTTAGCTACAGCAATGCCTTTACAAATAACCCTAATGACACTGCTTACGACGCAACCCGTAATCAATTAGCACTTTACATTGAAGATACTTTTTATGTTGGTGACGATTTAGAAGTAACGGCAGGTGTTCGTTATGAGCGTTTATCTTCTGATGATAAACCAACACTCAACGAAAACTTTTTAAACACCTATGGCTTTAGCAATCAAGAAAACCTCGATGGGTTAGATATTATTCTACCGCGTATTGGCTTTAAGTATTACGCTACAGAAGCATTAACAGTTAACGGTGGTGTAGGTCGTTTCCAAGGTGGTATCCCTAACGTTTGGTACAATAACTCATTCCAAAACGATGGCATTACTTTTGTAGATGCACCTCAAAGTGCTATTAACGATTATTATGCTAATAATCAAGCTGATATCACTCAAGTACCAGATGCCATAAAAGGCTCTTTAGTTCAAGGTGCAGGTAGCACTAACTATGTTGATCCTAACTTTGAACTACCGTCAAGCATCCGTGCACAACTTGGATTTGAGTACGACTTTGATTCTGAATTACTAGGTGAAGGCTTTAAATGGCAAGCAGAAATTGCTTATCACAAAAAAGAAAACGAAGCTGTGTGGCATAACACCGCCATTAAACCTGTAGGTGTAGCGGCCGACGGCGAGCGTATCATCTATGAAAGTATTTACAGCGGTGATTTAGCTGATAACTTTGATATAGCAATGACTAACTCAACTGATGATGGTCGTTCTGTTATTATTACAACAGCACTAGCGAAAGAGTGGGAAAATGGCCTTTATATTTCAGCAAGCTATGCGCATCAAGATGTAACAGAAGCGTCTTCAGGTTCTTCTTCACGTGCACAAAGCAACTATCAGTACAATATCACTAAGAGCCGAAATGAAGACTTTGCTGCCCGTGGTGCGTATGAAGTAGAGCATAGCTTTAAAGTTAATTTAGCGTATAACACTGAGTTCTTCAGTGGTTATGCCACAAGATTTAATGTGTATTTCGAACGTCGCTCTGGTCGTCCATTTAGCTATACTATGGGTATGTATCAAGATAGTGACTTAGGTGATACGCGTGACTTTTATTCAAGCTCAGCTTATTTAGCGTATATTCCAACTGGTGCAGATGATACCAATGTAAATTGGGATGAATCAGGGCTATCATGGAGTGAACTTGAAACACTACTTAATAGAGCGGGTATTTCTGAGCGAGGTCAAATCTTAGATCGTAACTCAGGCACGCAACCATGGGTTACCACTATGGATATTAGCGTTAAACAAGAGATCCCTGGTTTTGCAAAAGGTCATAGCGGTGAGGTTTACTTTATGATTGATAACTTTGCTAACTTATTAAACAGTGATTGGGGCGTAGAAAAGCGCTTAGGTTTCTCTGACCAAGCAGTTTACGACTTTGGCGGCTTAGACGATCAAGGTCGTTATATAATTGATAGCAGATTTAATGGCGCTGATGTTCGTAACTATAGCCAATATCAAACTAGCTCGTCTGCTTGGCAAGCTAAAATTGGTGTTAGCTATAAGTTTTAATACATAGCCTGTACATCAAAAACTCGTAAAATTAAAAAAGCCATTACATGCATGTAATGGCTTTTTTTATGGAAAAAATCACTTTTCATCTGTTTGTCATAAAAACTACTTACTATTTGCACGGTAAAATATTGAAACATAGATAAAATGCTAAATTTCATAAATAAAGTGTTTTATAATAAAAAAATTACAGTTGTATTTTATTTGTAACAAACAAATGAGGTACACTATGTAAGTATTTTGGGTTAAGTGTATTTTGCGGTCGCTTAATCCAAAATTAAAATAAAAAAGCTATTAAAAGTTTATTTAACTACACGGGAAAATAAAATGAAAATTCAACTTCGCAAAACAGCTCTATCACTTGCTATAGCAGCATGTGTTGGTGTGAGTGGTGCTGCAATTGCAAACGAAACAACCTCTGCAATTAAAGGTCAAATAAAGGGTCCTAACGGTAACCCTGCTGCATGAACTAAAATTACTATTTTACACGTTCCTTCAGGCTCTGTTAAAACAACTGAAGTAAATGACGCTGGTTACTTTACTGCTAAAGGTCTTCGTGTTGGCGGCCCTTACAAAGTAATCGTAGACTCAGACATCTATGCTGACCAAGAGTTCAATAATATTATCTTGAACATTGGTAGCGACTACCCTGTTAATACTTCACTTGAAAATATCTCAGATGTTGAACAAATCGTAGTAACTGGTCGCCCTATTAGCACTATGTCTGGTGGTACGGGCCCTGCTTCAACATTTACGTTAAGCGATCTTGAAAATCAACCAGCTATTAACCGTGATTTAAAAGATATTATTCGTATTGACCCTCGCGTTGCTATCGATGATAGCCGTGGTTCAATCAACTGTGGTGGTGGTAATCCACGTTTTAACAGCTTAACCCTTGATGGCGTTCGTATGAACGATAACTTTGGTTTAAGCTCAAACGGTTACCCTACTATTCGCGCTCCATTCTCTTTTGATTCAATCGAGCAAGTAGCGGTAGAATTAGCCCCTTTTGATGTTCAATATGGTGGTTTTACATCATGTAACATCAATGCAGTTACCAAATCTGGCGGCAACGACATTCACGGTGGTGTATTCTACGATTACACTAACGATTCGATGAAAGGCGATAAGATTGAAGGTAATGACGTTGATAACGGCGATTACAGTGAAAAACGTTATGGCTTTAATGTTGGTTTACCGCTAATTAATGACACGCTTTTCTTATTCACTTCTTACGAAAAACTTGAAGGTGTTAAACAGTTTAACTATTCATCTTTAGTGTCTTCTGCAGAAATTGATGAAATTAAACAAATTACACGTGATGTTTATGGTTACGAAGCCGGTGCAACACCAGCTAGCTCACCAGTAGAAGATGAAAAAATCTTAGTGAAGCTAGATTGGAACATCAACGATGACCACCGTGCTAACCTAATTTATAACTACAATGATGGCTTTACTTTATCGCAATCAGATGCAGATGGTGATGAGCTCGCATTTGACAGCCACTTTTATGAGCAAGGCGCAGAGTTCACTTCAATCGTTGCATCACTTTACTCTGATTGGAATGACAACTTTTCAACTGAAGTTCGTTTAGGTAAATCAGAGCTTGACGCTCGCGTTCAATCTTTAGACGCAGCAAGCGGTTTTGGTGAGTTCCAAATCAGCACAGATAATGCCACGGTGTACGTTGGTCCTGATGACTCTCGTCAATCAAATGATTTAAACTACGATACCACAACAGCTAAATTCTCAGGTACCTACTACCTTGATCAGCACACGATTACCGCTGGTTTTGAGTATGAAAAGTTAGAAGTATTTAACCAATTCGTACAACATACTGAAGGTGAATGGCGTTTTGCTTCGATTGACGCATACAGAAATGGGATTGCTAATGCAGTTTATTATAATAACTCTGCAAGTACGAATAACCCAAATGATGCAGCTGCTAACTTTGCTTATTCACAAAATACATTTTATGTACAAGATGAATACAGCTTTTCAGATATCGATGCATCATTAACATTTGGTCTTCGTTACGACAGCTATTCAAGCGATGACAAACCAACATTAAATCAGAATTTCACTAATCGTTACGGTTTTAGCAATCAGTCAACGTTTGACGGTATTGATTTAATTCAACCACGCGTAGGTTTTGAGTGGTATGCAACCGATGCACTAGAAGTACGTGCGGGTGTTGGTTTGTTCTCAGGCGGTAACCCTAATGTATGGTTGTCTAACTCATATTCAAATGATGGTATCACCAATATTGGTGCTTATATCAGCGATATCAGTAATTCTTATAAAGTTGGTTCTGGTGATGATGAAGTCACTCTAGTTGACCTATTTGATACGCCAAATGTAAATGGTGGTACTCCAGGTTACGACGTTCCACAAGATATGTTTGATAAAGTAGCAAATACTGAAATTGGTTCGGGTGATGCTACAACAAACGCGGTAGATCCTAACTTTGAAATCCCATCAGAGTGGAAGTACTCTTTAGGTGCTACATATACTACAGAAAACGACTATGTTATTGCTTTGGATTATCTTTACACTAAGAAGCGAGATGCAGCGACTCTTGTAGATATTGCTTTACAAGATTCTGGTAAAACTACTTTTGATGGTCGTCCTATCTATGAAAGAAAAGAAGATCCATTAAATCCAGGTAAATATCGTAGTGGTGAACTATTACTAACAAATGTGAATGGTGATAGTGGTGAGTCTTCAATTATATCTGCTGCAGTAAGTAAAGCATTTGATAATGGCGTTAGCGTTCAGTTCTCATACGCTTACACTGATGCAGATGATGTAAACCCAATGACTAGCTCTGTAGCCAGCTCAAACTACGGTAACCTAGCAACATCAAACCCAGGTAACCCTGGCGTGGCATCATCTGATTACGAAATTCCACATCGCTTTACATTAAATCTAGGTTATAAGCACGAGTTCTTCGATGGTTATAACACCCGCTTTAACCTATTTGGTGAAGCATACAAAGGTTTACCATATAGCTTTACTTACAAGAGTAATCGTGACACCGGTGCGGGCGATATTCAATTTGGTGATAGAAACTCTAATGGCGCGCGTCAATTATTGTATGTACCACTTGAAAATGATCCAAACGTTGTCTACAACATGAGTGCTGATGAAATCAATGAGTTTAATGACTTTATCGCATCTGAAGGTCTTAAACGTGGTGAAATCACTGGTCGTAATCAACAGAACTCTGATTGGTTCGTTAAATTTAACTTTAAAATCACTCAAGAAGTACCTGGCTTTATGGATGGCCATAAAGGTGAAGCATTCTTCGTAATCGATAACTTAACGAATATGTTAAACGATGATTGGGGTGTATTAAGAAAAGGCTCTTTCGTGGGTAATAAGATGGTTGAAGTAAATATTAATGACCAAGGTCAATACGTTTACTCAAACTTCAGTGCACGTAGTGCTGAACAGTCTGTACAACGCGATGCGTCTTTATGGGAAATGCGTGTAGGTGTTCGTTACACGTTCTAATTTGATTGATTAAATTAGTGTATTTAAAAGCCCACTTTGTGGGCTTTTTTATGCCTGTAATTTATTTTTTAATTTATCAAAAATTGCGATTAGCTGATGCTGTTCAGCATCCGACAGGCAGCTTAATAATGCACGCTCCCACTGCAATGCTTGTGGCGTTATTTTTTCATATAAAGCCATGCCCTTATCACTTAGCATCAAAAATGCAGCGCGCTTATCATGCTTATTTAACTCGCTATAAATAAGCCCTTCATCAATTAGCGTTTTTACTGCCCTTGATACTGTCGACTTATCCATATCCGCTTGAGTACATAGCTGCTTTGCTGTGCTTTGCCCAGATTGTGCTAAATTAGCGATTATTCGCCACTGAGGAATAGTTAAATCAAACTCTTTTTTATAAATACTCGAAAAATCATTACTTACCAGTGTTGCTAAGTGTGTTAATTGGTAAGGCAAAAATGTCGTTAAATCTATTTTCATATTGAATCACTTATTTATTTACATACGACTTTTATTTGTTCACTTTTATTTACAAGGGTCATAATCAGTGTGTTTGATATTAGTCTCACTTGAGAGTATCTTAGCGTAAATAACAAAAATATAACACTCCCCCACTTTCATAGGAGTCAGTAATGGCGACACAATTAAACTATATGACCGGCTTTGGTAATGAATTTGAAACCGAAGCGCTGCCTGGTGCATTACCGATTGGGCAATTTAGCCCGCAAAAAGTAAAATACGATTTATACGCAGAGCAATTTAGTACCACTGCATTTACTGCTCCGCGCGCCGATAATCGCCGCACGTGGATGTACCGTATTCGTCCATCAGTTGTACAAGGCGATTACACAGCCATAGACAATGGCTTAATTAGAACAGCGCCTATTACTGAAGTGCCAACGCCGCCCACCATGCTTCGTTGGGATCCCATTGATATACCAGCAGCACCTACTGATTTTATTGATGGCTTAATCACTATGGCTGCAAATGGCAGCGCCAATGGGCAAGCCGGTATTGGCATTCATGTTTATGTCGCCAACAAATCAATGGACAAACGCTTTTTTTATAACGCCGATGGCGAAATGTTATTTGTACCACAACACGGCGAGTTATTACTTAAAACTGAGTGTGGGCATTTAAGTATTAAAGCCGGTGAAATTGCGGTCATTCCGCGCGGCATTAAGTTTCAGGTTCAATTATTAACTGACACAGCCCGTGGGTACATTTGTGAAAACTACGGCCATGCTTATGTTCTTGCTGAGCGCGGTCCTGTTGGCGCAAATGGTTACGCTAACGACCGCGACTTTCAATATCCAGTAGCGGCTTTTGAAGACATCGAAGGCGAATTTGAACTGATTGCTAAATTTAATGGCAATATGTTTCGTTGTGATATTGGTCATTCTCCTCTTGATGTTGTTGCTTGGACAGGCAATAGTGCGCCTTACAAATACGACTTAGCTCGCTTTAATGTCATGAATACCGTTAGCTTTGATCACCCCGATCCATCAATTTTCACGGTACTAACCTCGCCATCAGGCACTGAAGGCGTTGCAAATATCGATTTTGCTATTTTCCCACCGCGTTGGATGGTGGCTGAAAACACCTTCCGCCCGCCTTACTATCACCGTAATATTATGAGTGAGTTTATGGGTTTAATTGAAGGCGTTTATGATGCAAAAGAGCATGGTTTTGTACCTGGAGGGATGAGCTTACATAACTGTATGTCGCCGCATGGTCCTGAGGCGGATGTATTTGAAAAAGCGTCAAACGCGGACTTAGAACCACAACGCTACGATAATACGCTGGCGTTTATGTTTGAGTCACGTTATGTAATATCGCCAACTAAATACGCATTAGAAGGTAAAGAGCGCCAAGCTAATTACACTGACTGCTGGCGCACAATTAAAAAACACTTTAGCGGCAATCAAGGGTAATTAGATTATGAAGCTTTATACTTATTTTCGCTCATCTGCAGCGTATCGTGTGCGCATCGCATTAAATCTCAAAAATATTGATCACCAGTTGGTGCCGGTAAACTTACTAAAATCAGAGCAACAAAGCACAGATTACTTACAGAAAAACCCCCAAGGACTTTTACCTGCTTTAGAAACGGAAGACGGCGTATTAGGTCAATCTCTAGCAATTTTAGAGTACCTTGAAGAGCAATACCCTGAAACACCATTACTGCCTGGTAATGCATGGCAAAAAGCACATATTCGCAATTTAAGTTATGCAATTGCGTGTGATATTCACCCGATTGATAATTTACGTGTGCTTAAGTATTTAAGTAGTGAACTCAATGTTGATGATGAAGCAAAAAATAAATGGTACCGCCACTGGGTTGAAGTGGGTTTTGAAAAAATAGAACGCATGCTCGATAGTAAAAATACATTTTGCGCAGGCGAGTCGCCAAGCTTAGCTGATGTATGTTTAGTACCGCAGGTATTTAATGCCATTCGTTTTAAAGTAGATATGGCTGCCTACCCTAAAATAGCAGCCATATATCAGCGTTGTAATGAGTTGGCAGCCTTTATTGATGCAGCCCCTGAAAATCAACCTGATGCAAACTAATAGAGTAAATTAACTTTTAAGTGCACTGTGTATTACCGTCACATGCTCAATTAAATCTAAGCCCAGTTCGGTTAAATAGCCACCATCTGGGCTGTCTATCACTCCCTTATTAAACAAACGCTGTGCAGCACTTAACAAAGCCGGCTCAGCATCAGAATGAAGTTTAATTCCCTGCATTTTGCTCTCGCGTGGAAATTTTGCTAGTAGTGTAAATTCGTCAATCATTGTTTGATTAAATAGCATATCTGTTCACCTTTTTATTGTTCTGTGTTTTACTTATGTTGTCTTACTTACCCTAGCATGTTTTTTGCTAAGTGTACTTATTTTAAACACTGGAGGTTTTTGATGCGTTATTATTTTACTTCGTTTATTACTGTTTTATGCTTGTGTTTTTCAGCTTTAAGCTTCGCTAGCACAATAAAAACGCTTCCTATTGTTGATGCTACCCAGCTTATAAACACTAGCACTGAGTGCTGGTATGATAATAAACGTTACAGCGAAGGAGCTATACTTCAGGTTCACTCAGTTACGCTTATTTGTGCTGCAAAGTACCCCCAACATAACAACAGTCAATTGATTTGGCTAAAGCTTGATAAGCAAGGTAACCTTATTTACCCCAAGAAGCCTGCAACTATTACTGTAAATTAATCAAGATTAACAATCTGGAATCTGCCAGCCATCTCCAAACTATTAAGATGCGGTGGGATACGTTACAATATATGCAGTTTAAAAAAGCAGTGTGACTATGAATAATCAACCAAAAAACCCGCTACATGGGATAACTTTAGAGCAAATTCTTGTAGAACTAGAGCAACGTTTAGGCTTTAAAGCAATGGGTGAACAAGTAAACATAAAATGCTTTACTGATTCTCCGAGTATCAAATCAAGCTTAAAATTTTTACGTAAAACCCCATGGGCAAGAGATAAAGTAGAAGCACTTTATATTCATACCATGAGTAATAAACCGCTACGAAAACCCAGAAATAAACCAAAACCAACAGAGCCCACGCAACCTGATACATCAGATTTTGTATGGCCCTCTATTAAAAAATAAATGAGTGCTAAATGGCGTAATATTTACGCCATTTTTAGTCAGTTAGTTTTGTTCTTGGCATATTACATTCAATGAAGCAGGGTGAATACTCACTACCACTTTATCGGCAGATTTAACCTCACCATCAATTACATAATCTAGCGTTTTATCTGCGCTTATCTCTACACGTTTTGCGTTAGTATAATGCGAGTTAATAGCAAAATGCGTTTGCGTGATACTGCTAAACATTAGCTCAGCAATACTCAATACCGTCGTTTCATTATCTTTGTTTGGCGTTAACCAGTTTACATCTAATAATCCATCACGGTGGTCGGGTTGTCCCCCACCTTGGGCTAAAAGGGTTGTAAATGGGGCAGCATTAGCGACAATAAAGCTATTTGTATTAATAGCTTCAGGCTCATTATCATCTAATTTAACCATCAGCTTTTGCGCTTTATTCTCGCCAAAGGAATGTAAAAACCCATTTAAATAAGCAAGCTGGCCAGATTTATTTTTCGACTCTCTATCTGCTTTTTCAATCATTGCATGCTCAAAGCCAATGCCAATTAGCAATAACATCAAATCGTTATTACAATATGCGGTATCGATCAGGTTTGTCTGACCATCAATTATTAAATCGCACGCTTGCTCAACAGGAATAAATTTAGATTTTATTCCCATCAGCACATGGGCCAACGCATTAGCTGTCCCCAACGGTATAATTCCTAATCGACAAGACGTACCCACTAAAACACTCGCAACCTCAGTGACTGTACCATCTCCACCGCAGGCAATTATAATATCAGGCTCGTGCTCTATAGCTTGTTTAGCCAATGTAATGCCGTTTTGTTCCGGTGTAGTTTTTAAAATGGTTAAATCATAATAAGCAGATAAACGTGTAACGATTAAATGCTCTTTTTCAGACCATAACTTAGTGCCTGATACAGGATTAGCAATTAAATATGCTTTATTTTTTATCAGTAGCTCCCCCCTGCGATGGCGCTTAACTAAATGGCGTAATTGGCGTTTATTAAGATTGGCTGTTTCACGTGTTTCTTTGATTTGAGCAAGAATGTCATGTACATCAGCTTCTTTATTTTGACTCAATAAATACGCTGCCATAACAAACACCGAACGTCCGCGACCTAATGCACAATGCACCACAACACGACGGTCTTTCTTTATATGGTGATGGATCCAGTTAATGGCTTGGTTTAACTGTGAATGTGTAGGCACACTATGATCAAGAACAGGAATGTTTAAATAACTGATATTTTCTTGGGTAGATGTCCACTCAAGTCCATCAAATTCACAAGTCACATCTAAAATAGCGGTAATGCCATTTTCTTTTAATGTATCTATATCAGAGGGAAACAAACGACATGCTAAAAATAAATTATCGTTTATTTGTTGGATTGGGGGTACCTTATCGTGTTTGCGTGACCATGCATTATAAATTTGTGCACCTAACAAAAAAGGAACAAATGCCCAACGAATGTAAAAAGGGATAACGCCATTTTCTCGCTTTCTGAATATTTTTCCCGCATTAAAAAAATAAGCACCGCTGACCAATATCAGCGACAGCGCCGTCCAAAAAAATGCAACCGCGAAGTAAACAGAATTAACCTTCAATCCCAGTACTATAAATACTAATGCTGTTACAAGATAACTGACTGCAGCCCACATGTGCTCTCCTTTAAGTTGGCAGCGCCATATTAGCGCCTTTAATATAGTCCTAACTTGCAAATAATACGCCAAAAAAGCAATTTATCTTGTTTGATGCCACTGCACCACCGGTGTTGAAACCACATCACTTAACCATAACCCGCTGTTAATAATAGCTTTTTTAATATAAAAAGTTATAACTTCACGCTAAAACATCGTACTCAGTTTTTATTGATTACGCTTAAATAAAAGCAGCTAAATTGATATAACTCTTTCATATTTACAACAATATCAGTCAAATATTCATAGTTATTTAATGCTTCAACTTATTATTTATCAAATGGCATAAGTAATGTTTTCATCGCTGGGCGCAGTGCAATCAATACGGTTTCCTCGGTCAATTCAGGAAATAACATTTTTCGTAATAGCAGTCCGGCCATCACTGAGAAAATCACATTAATGCGGCTTTCGAGTTCTTGCTCTGAATGTGATTTTATTAAACTACTTTCACTGACTAATAAATCACGCATTCTGTTACGTGCTTGCGTATCAGCCTCGCGTAGTAATAAAGCGACTTTTTTGTTTCTACTGGCCTCTGCCATCATGTCTAAGTCAACTACGCAGGCCCCCGTGTCCATATGACGCTGCACACCATGGTGTAAGCCATCAAGTAACACTGTTAAAATATCGCCAGGTTGATCTTCAAACTCTTGAAATATGGAAAACATTTCTTCCATATCTTGTTCAATAATACTTTCAATTATGGCTTCTTTACTTTCAAAGTAATTATAAATATGGCCGGCACTCATCCCGGCTGTTTTAGCTATTTCTGCCATACCTGCGCCATGGTAGCCTTTGCGACGAAAACAATCAGCAGCGGCGGTTAATACCTGCTCGCGACGCGCTTGTGCTTGCACCGGATCTAGGTGTTTTTTATTTTTAGGTTTCATTTGAAACTCCAGTATCGAGTCTCTCAACTCGAAATATTTAGCGTTTACTGCTTTGATCACAAAAAATAAACGCTAAACGGGCATTACTTTAATCACGCATAAAACCTTTTATTGTTAACAGGCTTTATGCGTACTAATTTACTTAACGGTTGAAGTAGTGGTCTGCCAGCCACCGCCAACCGCTTTGTATAAATTGATTTGGCTTGCAAGCACAGCTTGTTGGCCCGTGATCAATTGCTGCCTTGCGCTATACCAAGTTCGCTGAGCGTCAAGCACTTGTAAAAAGCTATCAACCCCTTTGTCGTAGCGCGCCTGCGATAATTCAAAGGTTGTCTTTCGGCTTTGTAATAACTCCTCAAGAGCCATTAACTGTGCGTTATAGCCTTCTCTATCCGCAAGTACATCAGCAACTTCACGAAATGCTTGCTGTATTTTTTGCTGGTACGTTGCTACAGCAACTTGTTGCTCTGCGTTAGCGACATCTAAATTTGCTTGATTTCGACCCATATTAAAAATAGGTAAATTTACCGATGGCATGAAGCTCCATGTGCCTGAGCCTGCATCAAATAAATTACTTAAATCACGTGATGCAGTTCCTGCATTGGCAGTTAAACTAATGCTCGGGTAAAACGCTGCACGGGCAATACCAATGTTAGCGTTAGCGGCTAACAGCTGATGCTCTGCTGCTTTTATATCTGGTCGCTGCGTTAGTAAATCAGAAGGTAAACCCACAGGCACACTAGGCAAGTCTAATAAATAATTTAATGACTTACTTGGCAGTAAATCCTCACCTACCGTTTTACCTACTAATAAATCAAGCGCGTTTTTATCGCGTTTCACTAAACGTTGGTATTTAGCAATATCAACTTTCGCGGTGGCTACCGTACTTTTAAGTTGTTCCAGCGTAATTTTAGAAGCGGCACCTAAATCAACACTTTTTTGGGTTAATGATAAGGATGCTTGCTGCGATGATAACGTCTCTTGTGCCAACGCTAACAACTGTTGATCGGTCGCGTAATTTAACCAAGCATTAGCAAGCTCTGCAATTAACGACACTTGCATGGTGTATTGGCTCAGCTGAGTTGAATAAAGCGTTTGTAATGCTTGCTCTGACTGATTGCGTACTTTACCCCATAAATCTAACTCGTAAGCCGTCATGCCTACCGTTGCACTGTATTGAGAACTTATTTGTGGTTGACCACTTGCTGATAAATCGCTGGGTAAACGCTGACGACTTCCTGATGCATTAAAATCCAGTGATGGATATAACGCTGAATCTTCAATCTGATACAAACCACGCACGCGCTGAACATTTAAAGCAGCTATTTGTAGGTCTTTATTATGTTCAAGACTTTGTGATATCAGTGTTTTAAGTTTTTCATCATTAAAAAACTGCTGCCATTTTAACGAGGACACCTGCTCATCCCCTGTCTCTGATGCATACGCATCAGGGACAGGTAAATTTAGCGCTTCTTGTTGAGGAGCTAACTGACATCCAGATAAAATTGCTAAAGTAAAAGCACTAAAACTGATTGCTCTTAAACTCATTATACTTCCTCCTCGGAGGTGGTTTTAGCTTTTCCTGAAAACAGTCTACGTACTAAAACAAAAAACAACGGTACAAAAATAACAACCAATGACGAGGCGGCAAGTGTTCCACCAATAATTGAAATACCTAATGCATTTTGTGCACCTGAACCAGCACTTGAGGCAATAGCTAATGGAAGCACACCACACACAAAGGCCATTGAGGTCATTAAAATAGGACGTAAGCGAAGGCGTACAGCGGCAATCGCCGAGTCAACTAAGCTTAAGCCTTCTTCCATTTTATGAATCGCAAACTCAACGATTAAAATGGCATTCTTAGAGGCTAAACCTATGGTGGTTAATAAACCCACTTGTAAGTAAATATCGTTTGATAAGTTACCCATAAAGGCGGCTACAATCGCACCAAAAATACCCAGTGGCACAATCATCATTACTGCAAATGGTACTGACCAACTTTCATAAAGCGCAGCTAAACATAAAAATACAAATAACAGTGATAATCCATATAACAACGGCGCTTGACCGCCACTTGATCGCTCTTGATATGAAATACCAGTCCATTCAGAAGCAATACCTTGTGGTAACTGCTTAACTAAACGCTCCATTTCATCCATGGCTTGACCTGTACTGTAGCCTGGCGCTGCACTGCCTTGGATTTCCATTGCTGAAAAGCCGTTATACCTTTCCAAGCGAGGCGAACCATAAGACCAATAAGAACTAGCAAATGCTGAAAATGGCACCATATCGCCGTTTTTATTACGCACATACCATTTGTTTAAGTCCTCAGGCACCATTCTCGCATCGGCTTGACCTTGCAGATATACTTTTTTCACGCGACCACGGTCGATAAAGTCATTTACATAACTACTACCCCATGCTGTCGAAAGCGTACTATTAATATCACCTTGCGACACACCAAGCGCTTCTGCTTTTGCAAGATCAATATTCAGCTGTAACTCAGGCATATCTTCTTGCCCATTAGGGCGAACACCTGCCAATATTGGACTTTGACTCGCCATACCCAATAACTGATTACGCGCTTTTAGTAGCTCATCATGACCTAAACCGACACGGTCTTGTAAAAACATATTAAAGCCATTTGCGGTTCCAAGTTCAACAATCGCCGGAGGTGGAAATGCAAATACAAAAGCCTCTTTAATCGTTGAAAAATACCCCATGCCTTTTCCTGCAACGGCGCCCACTGATAGGTCGTCACGTTGGCGCTCATCCCAGTGCTTTAAGCTAACAAAGCCAATTGCTGAGTTTTGTCCAGAGCCTGCAAAACTAAAACCTGTTACCGTAAAAATTGAACTAACGGCTTCAGATTGATCTTCTAAATAGTGGTTTTCAACTTTTTTAACCACTTCAAGCGTTTGCTCTGTAGTAGAGCCTGCAGGAAGCATTACTTGGTTAAACAAAATACCTTGGTCTTCATCAGGTAAAAATGCCGTTGGTAAGTTTGAAAAAATAGCCACCATGCCGCCTACAATTAATGCATAGCTAAGCAAGTAGCGCTTAGAATGTTTGATCATGCGGCCAACAAAACCTTGCGCACCTTTATTGGTTTTATCAAAACCACGGTTAAAGCCTGAGAAAAAACGACCAATAAAGCTACCATCGGTGTGAACATGGCTAGGCTTTAATAACGTAGCACACAGTGCGGGAGTTAAAATAAGCGCAACCAGTACCGACAGCCCCATCGCCGACACTAAGGTAATAGAGAACTGACGATAAATAACCCCTGTAGAGCCACTAAAGAATGCCATCGGAATAAATACAGCCGACAGCACCATCGCAATACCTACCAGTGCTCCTTTAATTTCATCCATCGATTTTCGCGTTGCTTCAACCGCAGAGAGCTTTTCTTCGGTCATTAAACGCTCAACGTTTTCGACAACAACGATCGCATCATCTACGAGTAAACCAATGGCCAGTACCATCGCAAACATCGTGAGGGTATTAATGGAATACCCAAAGGTAAATAGAATACCAAACGTACCTAGCAATACGACAGGCACCGCAATGGTTGGAATAATAGTTGCTCTGAAGTTTTGTAAAAATAAGTACATTACAACAAATACCAAAACGACCGCTTCGATTAGGGTATGTACTACTTTTTCGATTGATAATGCAACAAAAGGAGTGGTGTCATAAGGCACAACCGCCTCTAAACCTTCTGGAAAAAATGGTTTAAGTTCTTCAAGTGCATCTTTTACACCTTGTGCTGTATCCAAAGCGTTTGCGCCACTGGCTAATTTAACCCCTAAACCCGATGCCGGTTTACCATTAAAGCGCGCTACAACACCGTAGTTTTCACCACCGAGTTCCACATCAGCAACATCTTGTAAACGCACTACCGAGCCATCGCTGTTGGTTTTAACTAAAATATCTTTAAACTGCTCAGGTGTTTGTAATCGGCTTTGAGCCGTCACCGTTGCATTAAGCTGTTGACCAGCCAATGACGGCATACCACCGAGCTGACCTGCCGACACTTGCGCATTTTGTGCTTTTATTGCCGCAGAGATATCGTTTGGCGTTAGTTTATAACTTTGTAACTTAGCCGGATCGAGCCAAATACGCATTGCATATTGAGAGCCGAACAATTGTACTTCGCCCACCCCATCAACACGCGCAACAATATCTTGTACGTTTGATGATACGTAATCACCAATGTCAATGTTGGTCATACTGCCATCTTGCGATACAAAACCAACAACGAGTAAAAAACTAGACGATGACTTAGCAACCACAACGCCCTGTCGTTGCACTTCTTCAGGTAATAATGGCGTAGCTGTTGCTAGTTTATTTTGCACTTGCACTTGTGCAATATCAGGGTTAGTTTCTGCATCAAAGGTAAGAGTTAATGTTGCTGAACCACTTGATTCAGAGGTCGATGACATATATAACAAGCCATCTAAACCTTTCATTTTTTGCTCAATAACCTGAGTCACCGAGTCCTCTAAAGTACGCGCAGAAGCACCAGGGTAGTTAGCAGTAATCATAATAGCAGGCGGTGCAATAGACGGATACTGAGCAACGGGTAAACTTTTAACCGCAATAATACCTGCAAGCATCACCACAATAGCCAGTACCCATGCAAAAATAGGCCTGTCGATAAAAAATCGTGACATGAAATTCTCCGTTATTGGCTGTTATTTGCTGATGACTGTACTTGTGATGCAGCAACCGGTGCGCCTGGGCGAATTTTCTGTAGCCCTTCCACAATCAATTGATCGCCATCAGCTAAACCGTCGGTTACCAACCAGTTAGCGCCCAAAGTACGCTCTACCTTTAATACACGGCTTTCAACGGTGTTGTTTTTGCTAACAACCATAGCTGTAGGTTCGCCTTTAGTATTGCGACTAACACCGCGTTGAGGAGCGAGTATTGCATTAGATTTCACTCCTTCAACAACCTCAGCACGTACATACATACCAGGGAGCAATAGTTTTTCAGGGTTTGGAAACTTAGCGCGTAACGTTACCGAGCCCGTACTTGGGTCAACCGTCACTTCAGAGAACTGTAATGTTCCCTTATGAGGATACGCAGAGCCATCTTCCATAATAAGTTCAACATCTGTTTGAGTGGTTGAATCAACCCCTAAAGAACCCGATGCCAATGCTCTTTTTAGCTTGGTTAGTTCATTGCTTGATTGGGTTAAATCTACATAAATTGGATCAAGCTGAGTAACGGTTGCCAATGCTGTGGTTTGAGCTGCGCTAACTAGTGCCCCGACAGTGACACTTGATTTACTAATTTGGCCGCTAATTGGCGAAGAAACATGACTATAATCAAGATTAATTTGCGCGCTTTGTAACTGTGCTTTTGCCGTTAATAGTTCTGCAGATGCTTGCTTGTATGCTGCATCGGCTTCATCAAAGTCTTGCTGGCTTACCGCTTTAATTTCTAGCAATTCTTTATAACGCGACGCTTTAGATTTACTGCTTGCAATACTAGCCTCTGCGCGCGCAACGGCCGCTTTGCTGGCTGCGAGTTCTGCTTCAAAAATGTCAGGATTAATTTGATAAAGCGCTTGGCCTTGCTCAACCTGTGTGCCTTCTTCAAATAAGCGAGATTGAACAATACCACTGACTTGAGGACGAATTTCAGCAATTTGAAACGCACTAACACGCCCTGGTAATTCTTTTTTAAGTGTAATAGCTTGGCTTGTTAAGGTGACCACACCAACAGGTGTCGCTGCAGGAGCAGAAGCCTTAGGTTGTTCAGCTACCTGATCACAACCACTTAAAGCAACAGAACCAACGAGGGCCGAAAATACAAAAAAAGCGATGCGGGAACGCTGCATGTCAAATACCTTTTAGTTTAGAATGAACGATCATTCTAAACTATAGTACAGCAATTAAAAATAGCCACTGAGCAACATTTACACATTTTTACAATTGAATAGATAAGTAACACAAACAATAGCTGAGTTATTTAAGTAACACCCATAAAAAAGCAGCCAATGAACTTTCATTGGCTGCTCTTAAGCTATGTTGGCTGTTATTATTCGCTGTCAGTATTAACTCTAGAGACTAGTAACTGCTCAATACGAATTCCTTCCACGTCCACAACTTCAAATTTAAAACCTGCAAATAAAACAAACTCTGCGCGTTTAGGAATATGTTTCATGGTATAGATTAAATATCCGGCCACGGTTTCATAATGATTTTGATCAGGAAATTCATCAATTTCAAGTACCTTCGCCAGCTCAACAATCGGTGTTAAGCCATCCACTAACCAAGAACTGGCGTCGCGCTCAATAATTAACTCTTCACTTTGATGAGTAATTAAATCGCCCATAAAACCTTTCATTAAATCTTTAACCGTAACAATCCCAACCACCAAAGCATACTCATTAACTACCACCGCAAAAGGATGCACAGCGGTTTTAAACGCATTTAACGCTTCAGATAAACTCAATGTTTCGGGCAAGTAAAAAATATCTTTATCAAGCATGTCATCGTTAATATTTGCCGCCTCACCTTTGAGTACTTGGCGTAAAATATCTTTAGACTCAACAGAGCCAATTAACTTATCAAGATTGCCTTTGCACACTAAAAAGTGATTGTGCGGGTGATCTATAATTTTATTTGCTATATCGTCGCTAGATTCATCAATATCAAAATAAACAATTTGCTCACGCGGTGACATAACGCTTGATAAGAAACGCGCTTCTAAATCAAATACATTTCCTATTAAATCATACTCTTGTTGCTGTAAACTGCCATATTCAGCACCAGCATCCATCATCGCAACAATATCTTCAGTGGTCACAATATCTTCACGTTCACTGGGCACTTTAAACACCCGTAAAACAATATTGGTTAAGCCATTAAAAAATAATACCAGTGGCGTGAGCGCAAAAGTAACCCAGCGCATAATTGTCACCACCCTCACGGCAACGGCCTCAGGTAAAATCATCGCTAAACGCTTTGGGAGTAAATCGGCAAATAAAATAAATAACGAGGTAATAATTAAAAACGATAATACAAAGCTAATTTGCCCAAGTAATGGACCTTGATAAAACAGCTGTAGTATTTCTTGCATGTAAGGAGACAATGCTTGCTCGCCAACAATCCCGCCTAATATCGCAATCGCATTGAGCGTAATTTGGATCATGGCGAAAAAAGCCCCTGGCTGCTCTTGCAACTTTAAAACAGCCAAAGCGTGCACATTGCCCTCGTCCGCCATTACTCTTAACTTAATTTTGCGTGAAGCGGCAATCGAAATTTCTGACATCGCAAATAACGCACTCATCAAGATTAATAACGCAATCCCGATTAAATCACCCATTTATAACTCCAAAATAATCGCTTTTACAAGCAAAAGCAGCTGGATTATAGACGCTTTTATAGACAGGGCAATTGATATTTAAATAATATTAATAACTAATAAAAATCAAAAGCTTAATATTTATAGTTTAGACTCATATGAAGAAAAAGCCGCGCTAAGTTGTTGCTTTACGTTATCGGGTAGATTTTTATTACAGGCGAAATATAAAGGGGCTTGATGGGCATTGATGGGCATGAGTAATTCGAGTTGTAATTTATTTAATAAATGAGATTGTTCATGGTTTATTCGCTGCGCTGGTATAACAACTAAATCAATACTCGAACTTCGGGTTTGGATTATCTTAAAAATATTATCAAAACTACTAAACAGCATTAAATTTTCGTTTTCTTTAAAGCCCTTTGAAAGTAAGTAATGATGGCTGTAGTTATCTTTTAAAACCGCAATACGGTATTGCTTTGCCTGCTCTAAATTAGTTAAGGAAATACCTTTGCTTTTAAGGGAGTAAAAATTAGTGTCAAATTGGGCAAGCTTAGCAAACCAAATAAAATTATGTTCCCGCTCAGGCGAACGAGAAATAGAAAATATACAGGTTTGGGGATCTCTCAGTGCAATATTGTAAGCCATACTCCAATCGTTTACAGAAATTGAATAATCAATACCTACGCTATCAAGCACTAATCGGACTTTATCGGCAGCATCACCTACTAAATTGTTATTCGCGTCCAGATACTGCGCAGGCGCAAAGTTCTCTGTCACAACAATAAGTTTAGCCGTACAATGATGACTTACAATGAACAATAATACACAATACCACTTAGTCACAATAACCCACTATATAAAATTTAAGATGTTACTTTTTTGATAAAAGCAAATTTAATATAGCGGATTATTTACAAATAGCCAATTTTGACCTTTAGGATTAACGATTCATTGCTGCAATTAAGAATGCTGAAATTTTAGCGCCTTCTCTAAGCGTCGTCTCTGAGCTTGATTGACCCACTAATGAGCTGTCGGTAAACGGCGCGATTTCCATCATATCTGCACCGGTTATTGGAAACTCATCGGCAATGGCTGACAAAATATCAAGCGCATGCTGTGGTGTTAATCCATTTTCTTCAGGTGTACCTGTTGCTGAGGCAAATTGAGCATCTAGTGCGTCAATATCAAAGCTTACATACACTTCATCAACCTTGTCAGCCTTTAGTTGCGCGATTGTATCGGCAGCAACAGCGGCTGCGCCACGCTCAATAATTTCAGCAGCCCAGTGCTGTTTAACGCCAAAGGTACTTTCCCAATGTGATTTAGGCTTACCACTTGAGCGAATACCAAATTGAATTAAATGATGTGGCGCGGGTAAAAATTCTAAAATATGGGTACACCAAGAGCCAAAACATAAATCGATGCCTAAACGCTCAACCAATAAATCGGTGTGGGCGTCGAAATGAATAATAGCCGTACGCTTACCTTGGCTACGCTTTGCTTTTAAGTACGCTTTTGTCAGCGGGTAACTAATAGAATGATCGCCACCAATGCCAAAAATGCCTTTATCTTGGAATGTTGCATAAAAGCTGTCACATACATCTTCGGTAATAGACAGTGGACTTACGAAATGGTCGTTATTGTCATTGCCATAAAGCGCTTTTTGGCAATTGGTAATTGTTGCCTCGTTTAAGTATTTATCGTGTAATAAATGCGGTATTACGCGCACATCACCTAAGTCAAATGAACGACACTGTGTTTGCTGGTCAATTAAAGCTGAACGTAAAAATAAAGGCCCCCAGTTTGCACCGCGTAAAATACCACCACCACAATCAGAGCTAATCCCCAGCATAACCGCTTTGTGGGGTGAGTTAGGTAATTCATTTAGCGAGTCACGCCATAAAGCATCGACATTTTCAGTTTGACCATATAATTTATTTCTGAGTGCTGCTTTGCGTTCTTTTGCCGTATTAACCGTAAATACACCGTCGCCAGGTGCACATAAACAGTGTTCAACTTTATTTTTAAATGCTTGAAATTGTGTGCTCATTGTAAACCCTTTTTCAATCTGAATATCTTGTCTATTATTGAGTAGTTATGCAAAACGACGAACGCTGAATAAATTAAAAATTAATTGTATGTGGTTATAAAAATCACTGAACGTTGTGTTTTGCGAGGTTAGGTCAGTGGCAAAACAATACAAAACCTACTAACTAACCTTATGAATATAAACAATTTAAAATTTAGCTAACAACTCTTTTGGCTAGCTACTGGTTTGCTCTGAGGTATGAATATAGTGTCTGAGCAAACAAGTCAACTGGCTCATTTTGTTAGTAATTTTAGCCATTGATTGAATATTCAGAGTTGATGAATAAATCAATACGGACATCCGTCCTGTACTTCATTTAGGTTTCTCGTAATCATGTTAAATTGACAACAACTCTTATTAAAAAGGCTTAGTTATGGAAAAGGTATTTCACTTAGGACTGTGTATTGATGATTTAAAAGGTGCAAAACTGGCTATTGTTCCAGGGGATCCAGATCGTGCAGCACGCATTTCACAGTTCTTAGATAATCCAACCTGCCTTGCTCAAACGCGTGAGTTTCACATTTATTTAGGCCAATTAAACGGCCACTCAGTGGTTGTATGTTCAACCGGTATCGGCGGCCCTTCAACGTCAATTGCGGTTGAAGAACTGGCTCAACTTGGCGTACGTAGCTTTCTTCGCATTGGCACAACAGGCGCGATTCAGCCGCACATTAACGAAGGCGATATTTTAATTAGCCAAGCCTCAGTTCGTTTGGATGGCGCGAGTCAGCATTTTGCACCGCTGTGCTACCCTGCTGTTTCTGATTTTTTTGCCACTCAAGCGATGGTAAAAGCCTGTGAAAACCTAAACATCGATTTTCATATCGGTATCACCGCTTCAAGCGATACCTTCTACCCAGGACAAGAGCGTTACGATACGCATTCTGGTTATGTTCCTAAGTCATTACAGGGTAGCTGTGAAGAATGGCAAAAACTAGGCGTGATGAACTACGAAATGGAATCGGCTACTTTATTTACTATGTGTGCCGCTCTTGGCCTACAAGCAGCCTGTGTTGCAGGTGTATTAGTAAATAGAACACGTCAAGAAATTCCTAACGTAGACCACGGCGAGATTGAGAAAAAATCGGTTGCCGTGGTACTTGAAGCCGCTAAAGTGTTACTTGGCTAATGTTGCGCTAATAACCTCAAGTGTTGGCAAGCCAGTAAAGCTTGCTAACACGGCTTTTGCCACCCCTGATTGGTTTTCATGACCAGCCGTTTCTAATAACGTAACTGATTTAACTGTTTGCTTATCAAAGCTCAGTCCTGCTAAAAACAACTGACTCACAGCACTTTGTAATGGCGATAAACTCGGGCTGTACGCTGCATTTTCTGCATAGCTGCCATAAAAATCACCGTTTTCAAACGTACTTATTTTTACTGCACTGTAATTTTGGCTGTATGGCACATAAGCCGCTAAAGCATAGCTCATCAGCTTTTCATCAAGTTGTTTGTTTTCAAAACAATTAGTTTGCTCTGCTGGGTTAAATAAGCTGTGCTCATTGCCTAAATCGGTTGGTCCAAATGAATGAGGTAATAACTCTGCCAATTTAAAGTTTTGTGCTGGCAGTAAAATATCAAGCTCTTTCGCATCAGCGAGTTCATTCATAAATTGACGACAGTACCCACATGGGACATCACTAATCGCTATTTTAAGAATTTTTTTACCGCCATTTAACCAGGCATTATTAATTGCAGATTGCTCACCGTGCACCACTAAACTAAGTGCTTGATGGTCAAACTCAGCGTTAGCGCCAAAGTAAAAAGTAGTGTTTCCTTGTGAATCGAGCCCTTTTACAATTGCGCCGACATGAAATTTGGAAATAGGTGCAACGGAAAACTCTGAAGCCATAGGCACTAAGCCTTGTAATAATGCATCGTCGCTAACATTAAGCTCGGTGCAAAGCGCTTTAATATCGCTTGAATATAAAATACCGCGTTGAGTTTTTAATTGACTGCGTAGAGCTTGCGTTTGCGCTACGTTTAGAGAAATGTGTGAATTGCTAAGTGCTGTATTATGTTGCACTTTAAAAGTTGCTGAAGCCATAATAGTTTTTATTTGTTCAATGGCCAAGTAGTGTAAAAGGTTGGCAAACTAAATACCAGCCTATTCAACGTAAAAAAAGGGAACACGTCGTGTGTTCCCTCTAAAACTAATCTAGTTTTGGATTAACCTGTATTACGCATACCCGCTGCAATACCGGTCATAGTGATCATCAAGGCATTGTCTATATCATTTTCATTGCCTTTATCATCGCCACGAGAACGACGTAATAACTCAACTTGTAATACATTAAGCGGGTCGGTGTATGGGTTTCTAAGCCCAATAGACTCTTTGATCCAAGGCTGATCAGCCAATAAGCTTTTTTGTGGGCTTAATGATTGCACTAACGTCATCGCCTCACCAAGTTCCTCTCGCAAGGCAACACCTAAAGGCTTATACATCTCTTCCACCAGCGCATTATCGTAATGCTCACTCAACCAGCTATCCGCTTTACTAAATACCATTTCTAGCATTTCTAAACGTGCTCTAAAGAACGGCCATTGCAAACTCATTTCGCTTAAGGTTTCAATCCCATATTTTTCAAGCGCGGCTTTAAGTCCACTTAATGCACCTAACCATGCAGGTAACATTAACCGGTTTTGACTCCACGCAAAAATCCATGGAATAGCACGTAAGCTCTCAACCCCTCCATTTGGATTTCGTTTTGCAGGCCTTGAGCCTAACGGTAGTTTTGACAGTTCTAATTCAGGTGTCGCCATTCTAAAGTAAGGTACAAAGTTTTCATCGTGGCGCACCACATTACGGTAATGCTCACACGACACATCGCTAATTAATGCCATTACTTCGCGCCACTGTGATTTAGGCTCTGGTGGTGGCAATAAATTACTTTGTAGTACCGCACCTGCATAAATATTTAAGCTTTGTAATGCAACATTAGGCAGGCCAAATTTAAAGCGGATCATCTCACCTTGCTCTGTTACCCTAAGCCCGCCTTTTAACGACCCCGGCGGCTGAGAATGCAATGCTTGTGCAGCAGGCGCACCACCACGTCCAACCGTACCACCACGTCCATGGAATAAAATAAGCTCAATACCGCGTTCATCCGCTAGTTGTACGAGCTTATCCATTGCCTCATATTGTGCCCAACCAGCAGCCATCATGCCTGCATCTTTGGCTGAGTCTGAATAGCCAATCATTACATTTTGGGTGTTTTTGATGTGTCCACGGTACCACTCGTTATTTAAAAGCGTAGTGATGACGTTGTGGCCATCGTTTAAGTCATCCAAGGTTTCGAATAAAGGCGCCACAGGCAGTTCAAAACCACAGCCAGACTCTTTAAGTAATAGCTGCACTGCTAATATGTCAGAGGCGGTTCGTGCCATAGATATAATGTATAAACCAAAGGTTTTTTCATCTTGCTGTGCAATAACATCAAAGGTATCAAGCACCTCTTGCACTTCTGGACTTGGTTGCCAATGCCTAGGAATAAGCGGACGACGTGAATTTAGCTCTGTCAGTAAAAAAGCTTGTTTGTCTTGCTCTTCCCATTGATTGTAATCGCCAATACCTAAATGACGAGTTAATTCTGAAAACACATCGCTGTGTCTTGACGAATCCTGTCGCACATCCAGTTTTGCCAAACGCAAACCAAAGCTATTTACACGATGGATCACATCTAATAGCAAGCCATCAGCAACCACTTGCATATTGCATTTTAACAATGAGCGATAACACACCTCAATTGGGTGCTTAATTTGGTTAATATCAGTAATTAAATCTTGTGATTCTGTACGCTTATTTTTAATTTTAGCGCTTAAGTACATCACTGTTTCAGCCACTTGATTTTTAAGCTCTTTGAGCACGGCTCGATAAGGTTCAAACTCTTGCCCTGCCAGCTTAATAAGCTCATCGCTGGCATCAGACATGGAAAGTTCAGCACACAAAGTTTCTAAATCACGCTGGTATAAATCCAGCGCCATCCAACGGCCATGATCGAGTACTTGCTTAGTCACCTCGGCGGTTACAAACGGGTTACCATCTCGATCCCCCCCCATCCATGACGTAAATTCTATCGGACTGTAGTTAGCTGGTAGCTCAAGGCTCAAATGCTGTTTAACATGCTGGCTAAACTCACGTAAAAAACGTGGCACGGCATCCCATAAGCTATTTTCAATTACCGCATAGCCCCATTTAGCTTCATCAACTGGGCTTGGGCGAGAACGACGAATATCGTCAGTATGCCAAGCTTGGCTAATTAGCTGCGCAATTCGATTTAATATCGCTTCGCGCTCCTGCGCAAGGTTGTCGGTGCGCTCAAGTGATGCTAAACAATCGCTTAGTTCAACATGTTTGTTAATAATAGTACGTCGAGTCACTTCGGTTGGGTGAGCGGTTAGTACTAAGTTTATGTGGAGTTTTGAGAGTGTGTCGGCTAAATGATTATGATTAAGCTGACCTTGTTCGGCCTTTGCTGCTAACGTTTTTAATGTTTGAGTGAGAGGATTTAGTTGGCAAAAACCAACATCATTAAAACGTGATACGGTATGAAACTGCTCAGCAACATTAGCTAAGTTTAAAAAATGATTAAATGAACGGGCAACCGGTAAAAGCTCCTCATCACTAAGCGCATGGAGTACATCAATTAACGCTTGGCGATCGGCTTCATTGCCACTGCGAGATGATTTTGATAAAGCCCGAATTTCTTCTACTTTATCTAAAATCTCTTGGCCTTGGGCATCTTTAATAGTTTGTCCTAATAATTGACCAAGTAGACTAACATTACCTCGCAAGGCGGCATATTGTTCACTCATTTCTAGCTCTCCTTCGTTTCTTGGAGACCTATTAATATCATTAAGCGGGAATATTTAATAGATCCATTTGCATCGCCTTGTCGTAAAAAAGCATATGTAAAATAAACACAAAGCGATGACATGATCATTTTTTACGATGGTAATTGCCCCCTTTGCAATGCAGAAATGCAACATTTAAAACGTGCCGATGTTGATCATAAAATTACACTAGAAGATTTAAATGCGGATGATTTTAGTGAGCGTTTTCCTGCAATCGATAAACAAAATGCCATGGATTTATTGCACGCCCAAACTGATAAGGGGCAGATGATTTACGGCTTAGACGTCACTTATCAAGCTTGGCGCATCGTTGGAAAATACCGCTGGCTTAAAATAATTCGTTTGCCAGTAATTCGCTTTTTTGCCGATCATGCTTACACTTTTTTTGCAAAATATCGTCACCACATTAGCCGTTTTTTAATGCCCAATGCGCAGTGTAGTAATGGTCAATGCAATATGAAATCTAAAGGTGAAAAATGAAAACAGTGATTTTATTTGGCGCCAGTAGCGCCATTGCACAGTCCTACGTAAATCATTTAAATCAGCAAGCAACACAATTTAATATAATTTGTGTCAGCTCATCGAATATTGAGCATAATGATGACAAGGTAACCTATTTCCACAGCGACTACTCGGCGCAAAGCCTAAATGAGCTAACCCAGTCGTTAAAGTCACAACAAATTGAGCTTGCTCAGGTAATAATATTTAATGGTCAATTACATAACGACCAGCACATGCCAGAAAAAAAGCTTGAAGAAATCAACAGTGATTATTTTATGCAGCTTATGCACTCTAATACGCTTGTACCCCTGCTGTGTTTGCAAAGTATAGTGCCGCTGCTTAATCATAAAACTCACTGCTCAATTACTGCTTTGAGCGCTCGTGTAGGCAGTATTAACGACAATAAATTGGGTGGCTGGTATACCTATCGCGCATCTAAGTCTGCGCTGAACATGTTATTTAAAACAGCCGCCATTGAACTTGCTCGTCGCGCTAAAAATACCAAACTTGTTTTATTTCACCCGGGTACTACAGATACACAGCTCTCTAAGCCATTTCAAAAAAATGTGCCCGCAGATAAACTGTTTACCCCTGACTTTGTTGCTCAGCAATTATTTAAATTTACTTACGAAAACCCACAGCTAGAACTCAACGGCGAACCTGCCTACCTAGATTGGCAAGGAAACACCATAAAATGGTAAGGAACAAACACATGCATTTTTCGAAAGACCGCATAGCCGCACTTGAAAAACATACCCGTACACACTTTATCAACTCACTTTCAGGGTTTAAAAGTGCAAACTTAATTGGCACACAAGACTTACAAGGTAATACTAATCTAGCCATTGTCAGTTCAGTTATTCATTTAGGCGCACACCCACCGCTAGTAGGCATGATAATGCGCCCGCACAGCGTACCAAGGCATACATTCGAAAATATTATAGAAACAGGCGTTTATACTATTAACCAAGTAAATAGTGATATTTACCAGCAGGCACACCAAACATCGGCACGTTACGCTAAAGATGAGTCTGAGTTTGATGCAACGGGTTTAAAAACAGAGTACTTAAACGACTTTAAAGCGCCTTTTGTTGCACAAAGCCGACTAAAATACGCAGTAAAATTTGTCGAGAATCAGCATTTAGCTGTTAATGGCACTGAGCTGGTTATTGGCGAAATAATGGATGTTTATGTAGATAAATCAGCACTCCAAAGTGATGGCTTTTTAGACTTACAAGCCATCGATACCGTTGCAGTAACCGGATTAGATAGCTACCACACGGCGAATAAGCTCAATCGTTTACCCTACGCGAAAAAATAGCCCAAGGTTATCAAGTCCTTGGGAATGAGGGACTTGATAACTCCCCCTATTTGTTCAATCCCTTGTTCACTAATCGCAATTAATTTGAATTGAACTCCTTTAGCCTACACACTATGCAAAATTTTGTAGGAGAAATATATGACCACAGTTGGTATTGGTACACACACACCCGAACAAGCACTTGCTAGTTTAAGCAATATGACCCACTCAGTAACGCCAATTCAGGCCGATGAGTATTTAGTGCGTATGGCCAAAGCGCAAGCTTATATGCAAGCTAATAATATTGATGCGATATATTTAAATGCAGGTACCAACTTAACGTATTTTACCGGTATGAAATGGTACGCCAGTGAACGACTAGTCGGCGCTATTTTACCCGCCATGGGTGAGGTGCAATACATTGCCCCCCACTTTGAAATTGGCTCTTTAAATGGCTTTAAAGTCATTGATGGCCCAATACACGGCTGGCAAGAACACGAGAACCCTTTTGAGCTATTCGTTAAAGTGCTGAAACAGCTTAATATTAGCGACACCGCTACCGTGGGCATTGATGAAAGCGCACAGTTTTTTATTTTTGATGGCATCAATAAAGCCAGTTCAGGATTAAAACTAGTTAACGCACAACCTGTAACCGCACATTGTAGAATGCATAAATCAGCCAATGAATTAGCATTAATGCAATGCGCCATGGATATGACTTTAGCGGTTCATAAAGCCACCGCTAGTATGCTTTATGAAGGTATTAGCACAGTAGAAGTCGAAGAATTTATAAAAAAAGCGCATCAAACAGTAGGTGCCCCAGGAAATTACTTCTGTATTGTATTGTTTGGCCTTGCTACCTCATTCCCACATGGTGTAAAAGATCCACAAATTTTGAAAAAAGGCGACATGGTGCTTATCGATACTGGATGTAAAGTGCACGATTACCTGTCTGATATTACGCGTACTTATGTATTTGGTGAAGCAACCAGCCGCCAACGCCTATTTTGGGATTTTGAAAAAGCGGCACAATTAGCAGCTTTCAATCAAGCCGCTCTCGGCGAAACCTGTGAATCGGTTGATCAAGCCGCTCGCAGCTACTTAGCAGCTCAAGGCTTAGGCCCTGAATACCAAACACCAGGTTGCCCACACCGCACAGGCCATGGTATTGGCTTAGACATTCATGAATGGCCATACTTAGTGGGCGGCGATAAAACCCCGCTTGCCACAGGCATGTGTTTTAGTAACGAGCCAATGCTGGTTATTCCAGATGAATTTGGGGTTAGATTAGAAGATCACTTTTACATGACAGATGACGGCCCGCGTTGGTTTACCCAGCCAAGCCACAGCATTGACGACCCATTTGGTTTAAACAGCTAACCTGAAAACATTCAATAAACGAGCAGCACTTTCGCTGCTCTTTTTATGTTCAATGATTGATAAACTAAACTTCATCCCAATATCCATTGTTATTAAAAAAGCAATCCTTCAAGGATCCCTATGAAAAACTTAAAAATTGATATCGTCTCAGATGTAATGTGCCCGTGGTGTATTATTGGGTATAAAAACTTAGAAACCGCATTGGCAGAATTAAAAGACGAAATGAGTGCGGATATTACATGGCAACCTTTTGAGCTTAATCCAGATATGCCACTTGAAGGACAAGACTTAAACGAGCACTTGCAGCAAAAATACAGTTTAACTGAAGAAGAAAGCGCGCGAAATCGTCAAAACATGGCGGATGCGGGTGAACGAGCTGGGTTTACCTTTAATTTTGACGGTAAACGCATCATGATCAACAGCTTTGATCTACACCGCTTGCTAATGTGGGCGCGTGAAGAAGGCAAACAAACTGAGCTGAAATTGGCGTTTTTTGAAGCACACTTCACCGATTTAAAATATTTAAATCAAGAAGATGCGTTACTGGATGTGGTAGAAAAAGTCGGCCTTAACAAAGACACAGCCAGAGAAATTTTACACTCAGATAAATACGTACAAGCGGTACGCCAAGAGCAAAATAACTTTAAACAAATGGGAATAACCTCAGTACCTACTTTCATTATAAATGATAAGTACGCGCTTACCGGTGGGCAACCGAGTGAATCGTTTATTCAAGCACTTAAGCAAATAAGTGAAGAAGAAGCCAAGCAGGAGCAATAATTTTTAGGGTTAGGCTACATTTTGCGGCCTAACCTTATTAATTTTTTAAGTTAAACACCTGTCTGTTGTTTAAATTAAGCCCGTCCTCAACATCACGATAATAGTGCTCATAAAGCGCATTTAACTCGCCGCTATCTGCTAACTTTGTTAAGCCTTGCTCTAATAACTCAATGATTGCTTTGTTATTTTCGTTTGCGTAAAAATAATAGTAATTATCGTATTGCAGCATAATATGAGGCTCAATAACAAAGTTATACTGAGGATGTTTACGTATTTCGGCTTTTATAGCAGTTACTGAACGCGGAAAATAATCGCCAAGTCCTTCATCTAACGCTTTTAACATGCTTTCATAACTCAAATCACCATTAACTGTTAAGCCATTGTTCTTTAATACATAATAATCAGACCAACTTTGCTTTTGTAAGGCTATGAACGGCTTTAGTTGTTTAAGGGTTTTTATATCTGAAAATTCGCCCAACCGGCTTTGTTTAACCATGAGCAAGCGCTTTGAATGCAGCCCATTATAAATAGGATAACTTGTGCGGATTAAATGTCTTTGCTCTGCAAGGGAGTTTGGCAAAGTTAACCAAGCTAAATTAACATCATCGTTACGTGTGAGCTCTTCTAAAATTCTTTTAGTATTCATTGGCTCAAGACTATAAGCAATATTGAGCTTTACATTAACCTTTGCAAAGCTCTTTTCTAATAATGTTAAAATATAGTGGTTTTTTGGTATGTCTTGGGTGCTTGGTTTGCCAAGCTTAAGGGTGATCGTTTGCTCAGTGCTACTGGCAAAAAATGACACTGCCATTAAAATTAAACTGCAGCATAAAATAATAAGCTTCATAGTTATTCCAAGTTGCTTTAGCAATGTAACAAACTAAACAAATGATAAGTATAGCGGCAACTTAAAATTGCGTTAGTTTATGTACGATAAAGCACCTTAATCACATGCCAACCAAATTTCGTTTTTACTAAATGCGGTTCTAAAATTGCACCACTAAAGGCCACCTTATCAAACTGTGGAACCATTTGGCCTCGTCTAAACTCACCTAAATCACCGCCTTTTTTACCCGATGGGCATGACGAATACTTTTTAGCTAAAGTTTGAAACTTTGCGCCTTTGCCTAATTGCTTGATGATGTCTTCTGCAATCTCTTTATGTTTTACTAAAATATGCAGTGCGTGCGCCGTATTTGCCATGTAAGTGCCTTTTTAATGCTTAAATTTAAACGCCGCGATTTTAGCACAGCCAATACATTCAGGCATCTATTAAAGCACTTATAAATAGTGGGCTTGGTCTTGCTTTGAAGGGATCCTGCAATAGTGATATTTACCAAATAAGGTATATCGATTTGATGCAATTTTATCATAAAGCCAATTGTTAAAACGATTTGGCAACACACTAAATATACCACTAAGTTTCCACGGATAGCCTAGCTGTTTAATCACCTCAAAAAATGCATGGCTTTGTATAAATGCTTGAGCGTTTTCAATGTAAACCATAGAGGCAAAATCAGTTGTCGAATAGCCAAAGTGCATTAATATTTGTTGTCCTTTTGGCGATTGTACACTGCACAGTTTAAACATGGCCTGAGGATCGTGAGCAATAATAAAATTACACCACGCACTACAAAGCTTGCACTGGGCGTCGAACAGTATAATTTTTTGGCTTTTTATTAGCGCGGCGGTATGAGTCATTAATTGCTTGCTCAAGTGAGGGCTTATTGCTGCACAGGTTTTTTTTGTAGCTTGCGCTGCAAAGTGCGTCTATGCATATTAAGCTGCCTTGCAGTCATTGATACATTACCGTTGTTACTGTGTAATACATGTTGAATATGCTCCCACTCTAAACGCTCGGGTGACATAACCTCTTCAGGAATTTCGGTTACTGTCGATACCGGCTCTACTTTTAGCGCTTTTAATAAGCTTGCCATATCGACAGGCTTAGTTAAATAGTCATTAGCGCCCAAGCGCATCGCCTCTACGGCTGTAGCTATACTTGCAAAGCCGGTAAGCAATACAATATGAGCATGTGTGAGTAAATGGCGCAGCGGTGCAATAAGCGCCAGCCCATTTTCATCTGCTAACTTCATATCTAATAAAATACAATCAGGTTGCTGCTGGCGAGCCCTAAGTAAAGCCTCTGTTTGGTTATGTGCAACCTCACAGTTAAAGCTGTGTTTTGTTAAGCGCCTTGCCAAAGTGGTAGCAAGGTTAATGTCATCTTCAATAATTAGCAGCTTCATAGCGCCGACTCGGTTATTAATAGTGGCATTTGTATCTTGGCCACCGCCCCACCATCGGGGTGATTATAAACAGTTAACGAACCATTTAAACGCTCAAACGTGACATTTGATAGCATAACCGCTATTCCCATGCCTTGCTCGCTGGGCATGAGCTGCCCGCCTAACTCCGCTAACTCTGAGGATAAAAAACCAGCGCCAAAATCCCGAATAATTAACGCAATACTTTGCGCATCTGGCTGTTGCCAACTCAACTCTAATTGCATTTGGCCTTTTTTTTCGTTAGCAAGCGCTGCATTTTGTAATAAGTTTAAAATAGCAGGTAGCAGCATGGCATCACTTTTTAATGTGGCTTTAGGCGCCTCATTAAGCCAGTTTATTTGTTGATTAGGGTATTGTAATAGCAACGTATCATGAATTTGATTTTGCAGCTGCTCTGCTTTTATAGGTGTTTGCGTGTTTTTATCTCGTAGCTGCATAGAGAGCTTTCTAAAATCATTAAGCTGAGTGCGGCATTGCAGCAAGGGTGATTGCATTTGCTGAATAATTTCATTGTTGGGATACTCTTCTACAAGCTCTTCAAACAATAATTGTAAATTAGCAATAGGCGTTGCTAATTGATGAGTAATTTGCGCCGCTGCGCCATCGAGAGTAACCAGTTGTTCACTACGCAACTGTTTCTCTCTAACTTTGGCAATAGTGCGCTCACGTTGTTGTAAAGCACGGTTCATTGCACCAATAACCAACGCAATCACGCAGGCACTGATAACAAAATTAACCCACATGCCAATAAAGTGGCCACTCATGTTCATTTGGTGCATGCTATGCTCTGGCATTTTAATCAGTAGCATGCTGTAGGCAGCGATAGCCAGCACAGCAATATAGGCAAGCCCACGAGCGCTCAATGTAATTGCCGCTATCATAATAGGTAACAATAATAACGACACAAATGCGTTAGTTGCACCGCCACTTAAAGACAACAAAATAGTTAAAAAAAGTACGTCAGCGGTCAGTTGCATCAGCATGCCAACTGGCTTTGCTTGGCTAACATTTCTATAAGCAAAGATACTTGCTAACTGAAAAACCGCCTCAAGCGTAATAACGGCTAGCAACGGCATGAGCGCAATTTGATGCTCTAATAAAAAATAAACGCTTAACACCGCAATAAGCTGCACAGCAATGGCGCCACTGCGCAGCATTAATAACCGGCTAATAGCAGGATCGGTTTTAATTAACACAATAAGATTCACCTGACTGAATATACATTGCTTTGTTATCCATTATAAATAATGCTTTTTAAGTAATGCTTTTTAAGTAATGCTTTTTAAGTAATGATTTCATAATATGCGCCCCATATTAGCTGCTCACTCAGCCGCACTCAAGCATATATGGTCAACAAAGTATTCGTATTCTATTAAGCTTAGAAAGCCTATGAGCTATCGTGTAAAACACGCAAAATCATTAAAAGCATTTAATTAACACAATAAAAACAAGCCACTTACCTTTAAACAAAAATGCAGCAAATAGTCCGTAAAATAGCAGTAATTACTAAGCAAACCATGCTTTAAACTAGTGTTAACAGCTAATTTTTGATATAACGTCCTCATTAGACGAACACGTCATACCACTTTTAAGAGAACACACTATGCCTTACGCACATATCACTGGTTGGGGTAAATGCATTCCACCAGCAAGCATCAGCAACGACGAAATAAGTGAAATTGTAGATACAACCGATGAGTGGATCACCACACGCACAGGTATCAAGGCACGAAGAGTTAGCCATGTAAGTACTGCTGAACTTGCTAGTGTGGCTGCAAAACATGCCATTGCTTGTGCTGGCGTAGATGCAAAAGATATCGATTTAGTTATTTTAGCAACGTGCACCCCCTCAACAGTAGTCGCAAACACCGCCTCATTAGTACAAAAAAATATTGGTGCCACAGGCGCTGCAGCCATGGACACCAACGCGGCATGTTCTGGTTTCTTATATGCTTTACAAGCTGCGACAGCGCAAATTCAAGCTGGCATGATCAAAAAAGCTGTCGTTATCGCGGCTGAGCGCATGACGTGGTATGTAAACTGGGCACGACGCGACAGCGCAGTATTATTTGGTGATGGTGCCGGTGCCGTTGTGCTTGAAGCAGCAGAAACTCCTGCAGGCTTATTAGGGACTAAAACCGGTTGTGACAGCGAAGATCGTGATATTTTACACATTACTAATTTTGGCAGTGATTTAAATAAATATGAGCCAATTGGTCCATCAGACCTTTTATTTGAAGGCCGTGAAATATTTAAACGTGCCGTTAAAGGCATGAGTGAAGCCTGTGACGACGTGCTTGAACAAGCCAATCTTAAGTTAGACGATATCGATGTACTAGTTCCGCATCAAGCCAATCTACGCATTATTCAAGCTATTCAAAATCGCTTAAAAGTGGATGACGAAAAAGTAATGGTCAATATTGGTGAATATGGCAACACCTCTGCTGCCACCATTGCAATTGCATTGTGTGAAGCCGTTGAGCAAGGCTTAATTAAACCGCATGCAAACATTATGTCGGCGGCATTTGGGGCTGGCCTTACTTGGGCGGCAAGCTATATAAAATGGGGCGAGCGAGTAACGCCTATTGCTGTTAGTGATGCTGAGCTTCCACCGTGTGATAAAACGGGTTTAGAGCTTGTTGCACCGGCTGTAAAAGCGTGTAAAGACGCAGAGCCTAGCTAAAAGCTAATATATAAACATGCACATGTATTGATAAACAGCGCACTGCTTTTAGTGCGCTTTTTGCTTTTTAAGGAAAATATATGCAACTACTAGGCATTCATCATGTAGCCATCATTTGTAGCAACTACCCACGCTCTAAACATTTTTATAGTGAAATATTAAAACTCACGATTATTAATGAGCATTATCGTGCACAGCGTCAGTCTTACAAACTCGATTTAGCTTTACCTGATGGTAGTCAGTTAGAATTATTTTCGTTTAATGATGCGCCAAGTAGACCAAGCTACCCCGAAGCACAAGGACTTAGACATTTAGCATTTAAAGTTGGGTGTATTAATACTGCTAAACATTATTTAGAGTCACACAATGTCATCGTCGAAAATATTAGAGAAGATGAAATAACCGGCAAAAAATTCACCTTTTTTGCCGATCCAGATGGCTTACCCCTTGAGTTATATGCACTTTAACATCAAATAACTCAAGGTAAACCTTAATCCAAGTTCAGGTTAGTTAAATCGATTTTGTAGGTAAGTAAATACTGCACGAATACCCAGTGCTTCACCACCAGCTGGACGCCCGGGTAATGCACGTAAATTCCATGCCATTACGTCAAAGTGAACCCATGGTGTATTTGGCTCTATAAACTCTTTCAAATAAAGCGCAGCGGTTATTGCGCCACCAAATGGCGTACTTGCACAGTTAGCCATATCAGCCACATCGCTTTTCAAAAATGGTTTGTATTGTTCGAATAACGGCAATTGCCAAACAGGGTCGTTAACTTGCATTCCCGAGTCCATAATGGCATTTGCTACAGCGCGATCCGTTGAGAAAAACCCCGGTAACTCCGTACCTAACGCAATACGGCACGCACCAGTTAGTGTAGCAAAATCAATGATTAATTCAGGATCATCGTTTTGTGCTTCGCTTAGTGCATCACACAGCACTAGTCGCCCTTCTGCATCGGTATTGTCTATTTCGACCATAATACCTTTACGGGTTTTTACTACATCGCCAGGGCGAAATGCATTACGCGAAACAGCATTTTCAACCGCAGGCACTAAAACACGAAGGCGTATTGGTAAGTTAGCGGCCATAATTAGCTGAGCCAGGGCAATAACATGCGCGGCCCCACCCATGTCTTTTTTCATGTTGCGCATGCCTGAACTAGGTTTTAAATCCAGTCCACCGGAATCAAAACACACGCCTTTACCGACTAACGTAATTTGTGGCGCATCGACTGCCCCCCATTTCAAGTCAAGTAATCGTGGTTTATTTTCACTCGCGCGCCCTACCATGTGAATAGTTGGGTAATTTTGCTCTAATAACTCATCACCTATCCACTGCGAAAATTCACCGTCGAATGTATCTGCTAGGTCACTCATTACCTGCGATAAATGCTGCGGCATCATATCAGCAGCTGGGGTATTAACTAAATCGCGTGCTAAATTAATGGCGTCCGCTTGTTGTTTTACTTGTTCATATAATGTTTTATCAGCAATGCCAAGCTGAGCTTTTGCTGTGGCTTTTTGCTTGTACTCACTAAACTCATAACCACCTAACACAAAGCCTAAAGCAAGTTGAGCAACTAAAGACTCATCACCTTGAATTTGATAACAACCCGCAGGTAATTTACTGGCAAGCTCGCCAGCAGCCCAAAAATCATCAGTGCTTTGCATTACACAAAATACCTGACTTAGTTCACCCGTTTCTGGGTTTGGTACTAGTGCGAGTCCTGATTTTTCAAAATCTGTGTTTGCTAGCCAGCGCTGTACAAAACTCGGTTGCTGCGTAAGCCAATCGGTTAGTTCGTTTTTAACGATAAAAGATAGAGGAATTCCTGAAGAGGTATGACGAAGTAAAGCACTCATTAAATGACTCACATAATAGAAAATGATGCCTTAGCATAACAATAAGCACTATTAAAAGGTATAGCTAATTATGTTCTGCTAGCTTACTTCTTCTTTGAGGGCGTTGAGTCTTGCTCTTGGTTTTGTTGAGCAATTTCTTTATCAATTTCTTTAATCGGCTTATTCATACTAAAAGAACTCGGTAATACATCAACACCTACTAACTGCCCTAGTTTAACAACCAGTGGAATAGTTAATGGTGCAAACGGTAATAACGCAAAAACGCCTAGCCCTAGTCCTTTTAATATATCAACAAACTGCTCGTTGGCGCGTTTTAGTTCTGCTTTATTTGTTTGCCCTTGGGTATAACGCCTGTAAATTATTAGCATTTCTTTGGTTTCTTGCCTTTCTTGGGCAAGCGCAATTTTAAGCGCGACCATAGCACGACGAAAGCGTAGTTGTTGCCGCTTTTTACTTATTTTAGCAACCCGCCAGGGTGCACGATGGATAACTTTATATAATCGCATAGCCTGTATTCTCACACAGCGCTTTCAGTTCACAAAGAATAATTTACACGCTTTATTCAATCATTTATTCTTAAAGTTCATTTTCCTCAGTTTTAATTAAAAACATGCAAAAAAACATACCCAACACTAAACCCGAAAGGCCAAAATCTGATGAGTGCTGCGGCGGCGGTAGTTGCTGTCCATGTGTATGGGATGAGTACAAAGAAAAACTTGCACAGTGGAAAAAACATCATGGTGAAAATATCAATAGCAGGTCAGTTTAATTCAATAATAGAAAGTAGCTAAAATAGCTTATTTAATTAATAACTATGTATCAATGCCTGCTTTTACCCCTTTTCCCTGCCCTACTTATGATTAACTCTGCGTTATTTTTAGATAAATCATTTGTTTCAACTTGTTAAATAGTGGTTAATTACCCATTGCCCTCTTTAGTTTTTTTATCTATAGTCTATTTCGAGGACTCACAGGAGGTGCGCTTAGTTTATTAAGCTTTTAGGAGTGAGTTAGCAATATCTGCTCCCCATTGAATGTGAACCGTCCACAATAAAGTCATTAAATAGACTATACAAATCAATTCTAACTGGGGATATTTAGAATGAAATTAAAAAGCAATGCGCTTCAACAGGCCATCAAATTTGCTCTAGCAACAACAGCCGCAGGCTTATTTGTTTCTGGTTCAGCAATTGCTCAAGAAGAGCAAACCGAAGTTAAAGTTAACAAAAATGTAGAAAAAATTGCCGTAGTAGGTACGCGCTCTGCGCCTCGTTCTATTGGTGACTCTCCTGTACCTATCGATATTATTGGTGGTGAAGAGCTAAGTAAATCAGGTAACACTGATATGCTAGAGCTATTAAAAGGGGCTATTCCTTCTTTAAACGTACACTCAATGCCAATCAGTGATGCTGCTTCATTAGTGCGCCCTGCAAACTTACGCGGACTACCTTCAGATAGCACACTAATTTTACTTAACGGTAAACGTCGTCACCGTGCTTCAGTTATCGCCTTTTTAGGTGGTGGTATTAACGATGGTGCGCAAGGTGCTGATATTTCAGTAATTCCAAGTATTGCACTGAAACAAGTAGAAGTACTTCGTGATGGTGCCGCTGCACAATATGGTTCTGATGCGATTGCTGGGGTTTTAAACTTCCAACTTAAAGATGCCTCGGAAGGCGGATCTTTCGAAGTTCGCAAAGGCGAATATTACGAAGGCGACGGCGATACAACCCAAATTTCAGGTAATGTGGGCTTACCATTTACCGATAGCGGTTTTGCAAATTTAAGTTTTCAGTACAAAACAGCCGATGCGACCAGCCGTTCAGTACAAAGAGCCGATGCCACAGCACTTGATGCTGCAGGCGTTCCAGACATTGCTCCGTTCACCCAAGTATGGGGTGCACCAGAGGTTGATGACGACATCTCTATCTTTGGTAATGTTGGTTTAGAGCTAACTAATGACTCACAATTTTATATGTTTGGTAACTATTCTGAGCGTGATGTACGTGGTGGTTTTTATTACCGTAACCCACATACTCGCCCTGGTGCATACTCAAACGATGGTGGCGAAACACTCCTTGTTGGTGATTTAACCGGCGATATGAGCGGTAATTGTCCAACAATCATGATTGATGACAACGTTCTTGATAACCCTGACTACATTAATGGTGTAGCAAACAACCCTGATTGTTTCGCATTTAACGAAATGCTTCCGGGCGGTTTTACACCAAACTTTGGTGGTAATATCACAGATACGTCACTCACTATTGGTACTAAAGGTGAGTTTACTGGCGGCTTTTTAGAAGGCGCTTACTATGATTTAAGCGGTACTGTAGGTTACAACGAATCTCGCTACTTTATATACGACACAATCAATGCATCGTTGGGTCCAGATAGCCCGCGTGATTTTAGCCCAGGTAAATATGAACAATTAGAGAAAAACTTTAATTTTGATATTTCAAAGGGTTTTGACTTTGACTTAGCTTACGATGTAAACATTGCCGGTGGTTTAGAGTGGCATGAAGAAACCTTTACCGTGGTATCAGGCGATGAAGCTTCGTTTATAGCTGGCCCACTAACTGATCAAGGTTTTGGTATTGGTTCTAACGGTTTCCCTGGATTTAAACCATCAGATGCAGGCGAATACGACCGTCGAAACTATGCAGCTTACATTGATATTGAGGCGCCATTCACTGAAGAGTTCTTAATGGGCTTAGCGCTTCGCTACGAAGATTACGATACCTTTGGTTCAACCACTAACTATAAGTTAATGGGTCAATACCACCTTACTGATGATCTGAATATTCGTGGTTCAATTAGTACTGGTTTCCGTGCACCTACCGTAGGCCAAGCGAATGTTAGTAACGTACAAACTAACTTAAGCAGCGGTGTATTAGTAGACTCAGCCTTGTTACCACCTACAAACCCAATTGCTATTCAATTAGGCGGTACTGAACTTGAGCCTGAAGAATCACAAAGCTACACCTTTGGCGCGGTATACACCATTGGCGATTTATTCTTAACAGTTGATTACTACAACATCCAAGTAGATGATCGTATTAGCCAATCAGATAAAATCGAACTTAGCCAAGCAGATAAAGACACCCTTGAAGCTGCGGGCGTACCTAACGTACAAAACCTAGCGCAAGTTAGTTTCTTTACCAATGACTTTGACACCACAACGCAAGGTGTTGACTTAGTTGCTAACTACTCAGCTGAATTGTTCAGTGGTAGCTCGACATTTAGCTTAGCTTACAACTGGAATGAAACAGAAGTAACCCGCTCAAGTGATATAACTGGTGCATTTAAAGTAAGCCGTCTTGAAAATGACTTACCTAATCACCGTGCAACACTGAGCTGGGCACAACAATGGGAAAGCTTTTCAGCATTTTCTCGCCTTAACTACTTTGGCGAATACCAAGGCGTTCATGTAGATTATGATGAAACAGCTAAAATGGCTGACGCAGCTATGACGTTAGATGTTGAAGTCACTTACTTCATGAATGACTCAATTAGCTTCTCATTGGGTGCACAAAACTTACTGGATCAGGAAGCAGAAAAACTTGATTTCACAGTGGCACCAAATAACAACTGGGGTGGTAAGTACTACGAAACATCTCCATACGGAATTAATGGTGGCTTTTACTACGCTAAAGCAACCTATACTTTCTAACATGTGTTAATGATAATCAAAGGCGAAATGTGTAATGCATTTCGCCTTTTTATTGCCCTTTATAAACCCATTTAAAATGACTTTTACACTCGCATTTTTTGTGGCTTTGGGGTTATATTAAATAACCTGAGCTTCGGATAAGAAATTACTAATTTAAAGGAACTAAATGCTCGTTCCATGATCCGATCATTCGACCAAGAGTGATTAGAACAAAAAGGAACGAGCATGAACAAGTTAGTTGAAACGTACTGTGATGTCGATGATTTTTCAAAGTTATTTTTCCCAAGCTGGCAGCGTATATTGCTCGAAAATGGTGAAATTAAACGTCGAAGAGCATGCCGCTTATCTCCGTCAGAGGTGATGACTATTATCATCCATTTTCACCAGTCACATTACAGAGATTTCAAAAACTACTACCTTCACTATGTTTGCCGTCAACTTAAAGCCTATTTTCCAGAGTTGCTGAGTTACGCAAGGTTTCTCGCGCTTATGCCTAGTGTGGTGGTTCCGATGTGCAGTTACCTCACATCAAAACTTGGCAAGCCCACAGGTATACAATTTGTTGACTCCACTAAAATAGAAGTGTGTCACATCATCAGAGCTAAAAGAAATAAAGTGTTTGAAGGCGTTGCTCATCATGGAAAAGGCACTATGGGTTGGTCATATGGATTCAAACTACACTTAATAATTAATCATTTAGGTGAGATTGTGGCGCTAAAGCTCACAACGGGCAATGTGGATGATCGAGAGCCTGTTTCTGATATGGCGGACTCTATCTTCGGAAAACTCTATGGCGACAAAGGTTATATCAGCAAAGCGCTCTCTGGTGAGTTACTAGAAAAAGGTGTCGAGTTGATCACGACGGTTCGAAAGAATATGAAGAAAAAATTTGTTTCATTGTGGGACAGGGCTTTATTGAAAAAACGATTTATAATCGAAACGGTGAATGATCAATTGAAAAACATTTCTTACATTGAACACTCTAGACACCGCAGTATGCATGGCTTTATGCTAAATTTACTTGGTGGATTAATTGCCTATTGCCTAAAAGAGGAAAAGCCGTCATTAGATTTAACATCGCAAGAACTTGAAATTTTAGAGAGTAATAATCTAATGTTGGCTTAACCAGATCTCAGGTTAA